>RGRP01000156.1 GCA_010021145.1 Candidatus Fonsibacter lacus | reverse complement strand
TTCAGCAACTAGATCAGGCTCTTTAATTAAACATGCTCCAAATTTATTTTTTTGAACTTTTTTACTTGGACAGCCTAAATTTAAATTAATCTCATCGTAATTGTAATCTTCGGCAATTTTTGCTGACTCGCCTAATTCTTTAGCTGAAGATCCACCCAATTGAAGAGCGACTGGCTTTTCAAATTCATTAAATTCTAAAACATTCCTTTGTTTTCCTTTAAGAATTGCACCAGTAGCAATCATTTCGGAATAAAGCATAACGTTTTTGCTTATCAATCTTAGAAAATAACGATCATGTCTGTCAGTGCAGTCCATCATGGGAGCTACACAAACTTTTCTATTAACTTTAAACATGCTCTTTTAAATTCTCCATTATTGAAATTTTACCCTTATTAACAAAATCTTCATGATTTTTAACAATTTTTTCAAGTTCATAATAGTAATTCACCATTATACCAAAGGATTCTTTATAACCATTTAGAGATAAATTTCCGTTAATAACAATATCGTAAATTGATGCTCCATTATTTAAATGAAAATAAGCAACTCCGTTAACAGGCTTTTTGTTAACTTTCTCTTCAGCTAAATAATAATAAACTAATTTTTTTAAAGCATCTTTATTCTGCTCAATTTTATCCTTATTGAAAGTAATATCGTCCTGTTCTTTTAAAAACATTAATTTTTTATAATCATAATTTTTTAATATTTTTTTAATTTTATCGTCTGGTTGTTTAGTAAACCAAGATGCCAGGCCTGGTATTGGAGATATTGTGAAAAAGTTTTTAACCTTAGGAAATTCTTGTTGAATTTCAAAAACAACTCTTTTAATTAAAAAATTTCCAAGTGTAATTCCCTGAAGTCCTTTATTCGCATTACTAATAGAGTAAAAAGTTACAGCATCATAATCATCGACATTACTGATGCCGCCTTCTGTAATTGCTTGTATTGATTTTCCAACTCCTTTAGTAAAAGCAACCTGAACAAATATTAAAGGTTCCTTATCAAGAATGGGATGAAAATAAGCAAAAAGCAATCTGTCATTTTCTAATCTTCTATAAAGCGCCTCTATACTTTTAATTTCATGAACTCTTTCATTCTTAATGATTTTTTGCAAAATATCAGGATCGGTATCTTTTTTAATTCTAGTTAATTTTAAAAATCCTGGATTAAACCAAGATCTAAATAAATGTCTAAAATCTTTATCGAGACCTTTTAACTTTTCATGTTTATTTAAAAAATAAATTAAATCTTCTCTCATTCTAACTAAATACTGCGTACCATTGGGAGCTAAATTTAATCTTCTAATTAATTCTTGTCGTCTACCCTCCGTAGCCTGATTTAATATTCCTAAAGTAGTTTCATTGCTATTGTCGATAAAATCTCTGCACGCTCGATTAATAACTGAATAATCAGGTTTAAATTTTTTATCAATTTCTATGAAAAATTTTTCTTTCTCTTCTAAAGTTGATTTTTCATAAAGTTGCCAGATTTCTCTTGCAATAGTTATCCCAGAAACAACTCCATCTTCTGAAATAAGCTGCTCACATAAATCTGTTAAATGAGAAGCGGTATCTTTTTTCTTGGTAAATAAATTGCTAAAAAAACTTTTTCCTTTGTCAGCAACAAAGGTTAAAAATTTTTTTAATCCCAACATGGGACTTTTATTTCATGACAGCCTGTGGAAGCCAAGTGGCAATTTCTGGAAAAATGCAAAGAATAACTATTTGTAAAATCATTAATAATACGAAAGGAAATGAACCTTTTAATATTTTTCCAATAGATATGTCAGGTGCAATTCCTTGAATAACAAATAAATTAAGTCCAACTGGAGGAGTAATCAATCCAATCTCCATATTAATTGTCAAAATCACACCAAACCAAATTGGATCAAACCCAGCGGCAGTTATAATTGGATACAATATTGGCGCTGTCATTAGAATGATTGCAACTGGCGGTAAAAAACAACCTGCAATTAATAAA
>RGRP01000155.1 GCA_010021145.1 Candidatus Fonsibacter lacus | reverse complement strand
ATCTATACAACTTTTATTTTATTTATTTATTTATCTTAAAAAAAAATTAAAAAGAAATGACTTTATTGCAATAATATTTGAAATTTATTTAATCATAATTACATTTTATTTATTTAATCCAATCGTTGGATTTACATTATATTTTTGTTTCCTGCATTCTTTCAAAAATATTCTTCATATTTCCAATGAACTTAATCCAAAATTATTAAAAGGATTAAAAATATTTTTTAAACAATCCTTATTTTTAACTTTGCTGACTTTTTTCATTTTATTTTTTGGTTTAATTTTTTTAATAAATTTTAATTTTTTTGAAAATTCAGCCGAGAAAGTTATCTTTATTGGTTTAGCTTCTTTAACGCTTCCCCATATAATCTTGCACTATTTTTCAGAAAAATATTAAAATTGTTAACTTTGAAAGTATCCATCTTTTGGTTTACAATTAATTTTACTTAATAATTTTTGGGAGAAAAATTGAGTAATAAATACGAAATTTTATATAAAGAATCGATTGTAGATCCTGAAAAATTTTGGGATGAAGCTGCAAAAAACGTTAAATGGTTTTCACCTTATAAAAAAGTTTTAGACAGATCTAACCCTCCTTTTTATCGTTGGTTCCCTGAAGGAAAAATTAATACATGTTTTAATGCAATCGATAGGCACGTCGAAGAAGGAAATGGATCTCGTAAAGCTATTATTTATGATAGCCCAGTTACTTCAAAAAAAATTTCATTTAGTTACTCTGAAGCAAAAAAAATAATCTCAATTTTTGCAGGAGCGTTAAAAGAATTTGGGATAAAAAAAGGTGATCGTATCATTATTTATATGCCAATGATCCCAGAAGCAGTTTTTGCTATGCTAGCTTGTGCAAGAATAGGCGCTGTTCATTCAGTAGTCTTTGGTGGTTTTGCGGCAAACGAACTTGCAGCAAGAATTAATGACTCTGAAGCAAAGTTAATTATTTCAGCTTCTTGTGGTTTTGAACCTGGAAGAACTGTTCAATACAAACCTCTTTTGGATGAGGCTATAAGACTTGCGGCCGTTAAACCAAAAAAATGCGTGATATTTCAAAGAGAAAACAACTTTGTAGAATTAGGAGTTAACGACATAAGTTGGCAAGATTTTATAAAAAATGCAAAAGAAATTGATTGTGAACATATGGATGCGAATGATCCCGCTTATATTCTTTATACTTCTGGAACGACAGGAACTCCAAAAGGGATTGTAAGAGACATTGGTGGTCATATCGTTGCCTTAAAATGGTCTATGAAAAATATTTATAATATTAATCCTGGGGATGTTTGGTGGTCAGCGAGCGATATTGGTTGGGTGGTTGGTCACTCTTATATTGTTTATGGACCATTGTTTCATGGTTGCACAACAATAATATATGAAGGAAAACCTGTTGGTACTCCTGATGCTGGTTCTTTTTGGAGAGTCATATCAGAACACAAAGTTAAATCATTATTTACCGCGCCTACCGCTTTTAGAGCTATAAAAAAAGAAGATCCTGAAGGAAAATTCTTTAAAAAATATGATTTATCTAAATTTGAAATATTATTTTTGGCAGGCGAAAGAGCTGATCCAGATACAATTAAATGGGCTGAAAACTTATTAAAAAAACCTGTAATAGATCATTGGTGGCAAACTGAAACTGGTTGGGCAATTAGCGCTAATTGTGCAGGTCTTGGTTTGTTTGAGACTAAATATGGTTCTGCCGGTAAAGCAGTTCCTGGTTACAATATTCAAATTTTAAAACCTGATGGTACGCAAGCTCAATCATCTGAAATGGGTGATGTAGTAGTAAAATTGCCTCTTCCTCCAGGAACCTTTCCAACGCTATGGAAGGCGGACAAAAGATATAAAGAAAACTACATGGATCCTTATAAGGGTTATTACAAGACTTACGATGCAGGACACATTGATGAAAATGGATATGTATGGATTATGTCTAGAACTGACGACATTATTAACGTTGCAGGA
>RGRP01000154.1 GCA_010021145.1 Candidatus Fonsibacter lacus | reverse complement strand
TAATTGATCTTGATTTTGGCATTGCAAAAAATCTTAAAAATTTAGCAGATTTTAAAAATACAACTCCAGATAAATTAACCATATGTCTTTTGGAAAGAGAAAGACATGATCACATTGTTAAAGATGCTAAACAATTAGGAACTAAAATTAAATTTATTTCTGATGGTGATGTGGCTGGAGCAATTTATGCAGGCATAGAAGAATTTAATGTTGATATATATTTAGGGATTGGAGGCGCGCCAGAAGGAGTTCTTGCTGCTGCTGCGATTAAATGTTTAGGAGGTCAGTTTCAAGCAAGATTAGTTTTGAGCAATGATCATGAAGTTGAAAAGGCTAAAAAGATGGGAATAAAAGATTTGAAAAAGAAATATTATATAAATGATATTGTAAAAGATGATGTTTTATTTTGCGCAACTGGAGTTACCGGTGGAGATTTGCTTCAAGGGATTAAGATTTTAGATGATGGTTTTTATCAATCAGAAACCTTTGTTTTACATCACGCATCAAATCTTAATAAAAAAATTATTAATAAATTTAAAATATGAAGTACCAGTCCATCACTGGTAAAGAGTGGATTTTATCCAATTACAACGAAAATTTAGCATTAGAAATTTCTCAAAAATTAGGGATTGATAATTTTTTATCAAAACTATTATCGATAAGAAAAATTACTTTTGAGAACTGTCAGTCTTATTTAAATCCTAAAATTAAAGAATGGATGCCAAATCCAAGTGTTTTAAAAGACATGGATCTTGCAGTGGATACGCTTATTAAAGCTATTAAAGATAATAAAAGAATTTGTATTTTGGGCGACTATGATGTGGATGGGGCATCATCCACTGCAATTATTGTTAATTTTTTAAAAAATATTTACTCCAATTTTTTTATTTATATTCCAGATCGACAAGTTGATGGTTATGGACCTTCAGTTAATTCATTAAAGAATATTATTGATAAAAAGGGGGAGTTTTTAATAACGGTTGATTGCGGAACTTCATCATTTGAGGCGCTGGAATATGCTAATCAAAATAATATTGAAGTTTTAGTTATTGATCATCATCAAGCAGAAATTAAACTTCCTAAATGCAAAGCTTTAGTAAATCCAAACCAATTGGACGATAAATCTAATCTTGGTTATTTATGTGCAGCAGGAGTTTCTTTTTTATTTATTGTCGCCTTAAACCGTTCTCTTAGAGAAAGTAAATTTTATAAGGAAAAAAAAATTAATGAGCCTGATTTATATGATTATTTAGATTTGGTTGCTCTTGGAACAATTTGCGATGTTGTTCCATTAATAGATCTAAACAGAGCATTTGTTTATCAAGGAATACAAATACTTAAGAAAAGAAAAAACTTAGGTATTAAAACTCTAATTGATGTTGCTGATATAAAAGAAAGCCCAGATACCTATCATATTGGATTTTTATTAGGGCCTAGGATTAATGCGGGTGGAAGAATAGGGCAGTCTGATCTTGGCGCAAATTTACTCACATCAGAAGATCCTAAAAAAAGTTATGAAATAGCTACAACATTAGATTCCTTAAATAAAAAAAGAAAATCAATTGAAGAAGATATCTTGAATGAGGCCTATTTACTGGCAGAGAAAGAAAATAGTAATGAAATAATATTAGTTTCTAATAAATTTTGGCATGAGGGATTAATAGGTATTATTGCAAGTAGAATAAAAGAGCGATTTTTTAAACCTACCATCGTTATTTCATCTAGCAAAACTATTGCTAAAGGCTCTTGTAGATCTGTTTTTGGATTTGATATTGGTCTTGCTATTTTAGCTGCTAAACAAAATGGAATTCTTATTAAAGGCGGTGGTCATAAGATGGCTGCTGGATTTAGTATTGAAGAAAATAAGATTAATGAACTTAAAAATTTTTTAATATCTAGATTTAAAGCATCAAAACCTAATTTTGTTCAAAATAATTTTATCGAGATAGATAGTATTTTATCAGCCAATGCTGTTAATGA
>RGRP01000153.1 GCA_010021145.1 Candidatus Fonsibacter lacus | reverse complement strand
TTCTGCAAATGCCATTTTTTGTCCGTTTGCACCTAGACTTTTCATAATAGCTTCATAAACATCAGATGCTTGGATTCTAAATTTTAAACCTTTAACGTCTTGTGGTAGTCTAAAATCTTTATTAGCAGAAAAATGTCGCATACCATTGCCCCAGTAGTTAAGACCAATTAGACCTTTGTCTTCCATTGATTTTAACAATGCTTTACCCTCTTTGGAGTTTTCAAATCTTAAAGCTGCTTCAGCGTCTTTGAATATGAATGGTAAATCAAATACTTGGATTTTTTTTGTGTAACGGTCAAATTTTGAAAGAGACGGCGCTATGATTTGAACGTCGTTAAGTAAAAGCGCTTCCATTTCCTTTGCATCACCAAATAATTGTGAGTTAGGAAATACTTGTACTTGTACTTTTCCTGGTAATTTTTTTTCAGCAAGTTCTTTAAATTTTAAAGAAGCTTGTCCTTTTGGTGTATTTTCGGCAACAACGTGACTCAATTTGATAACAATTGGAGTTTGAGCAGTTGCAGAAAAACCAAATAACGAAGTTACAGCAACAAAAGTAATTGCAGTAAATAAGTTAGTTATTTTTTTAAACATTTAGTTATTTTCCTTATTTTGTTAATTTTAAAAGTGACCCAGTTTATCTAGACCATGAACGTTGACAAGTTTAAATATTCTAGGGTTTGAGTTTAAACTGATTTCTATATATTATTAAAAAACCCTGAATCTAAGCCTAAAAAGCTATTTATTATGAATATAAAGAATAAGAATTTACTAGTTAATAAGTGTTACCTGAATGGAACGTGGGTTAGTTCTGATAAAAAAATTAAAGTTGTAAATCCAGCAACTGGAGAGCTGATAGCAGAAGTTCCAGATTTTGGAAAAAAAGAAACAGCTAATGCAATTGATGCAGCTGAACTTGCATTTAAAACGTGGTCAAAATTTACTGCCCACGAAAGATCAAAGATTTTAAAAAAATGGTATGATTTAGTTATAGATAATCAAGATGATCTAGCAACGATCATGACAGCTGAACAAGGAAAACCTTTGAGCGAAGCAAAAGGTGAAATTATTTATGCAGCAAATTTTATAGAATGGTTTGCTGAAGAAGCAAAAAGAGTTTACGGAGATGTTCTTCCTGATCCAATAAAAGATAAACGCATGATAACTCTTAAACAGCCCATAGGAGTTTGTGCTGCGATTACACCTTGGAATTTTCCAGCGGCAATGATTACAAGAAAATGTGCGCCAGGACTTGCAGCTGGATGTACTTTTATAATTAAACCTGCGGAACAAACGCCACTTACTGCAATTGCATTTGTAGTTCTTGCCGAACAAGCAGGTTTTCCAAAAGGGGTTATAAATATAATAACGGGTGAGCCAGAAGAGATTGGTAAAGAAATTACTTCAAATCCAAAAGTTAGAAAAATTTCATTTACGGGAAGTACAGCGGTTGGAAGAATTTTAATGCAGCAAAGTGCAAATACAGTGAAAAAACTTTCTTTAGAACTTGGAGGCAATGCTCCATTTATTGTATTTGATGATTGTGATGTTGATGCCGCTGTTGAAGGATTGATGCTTGGAAAATTTAGGAACACAGGGCAAGTATGCGTTTCTCCAAATAGAATCTATGTTCAAGAAAATATTTACGATAATTTTGTAAAAAAAGTTGTCGAAGTTATAAAAAAATTAAAAATGGGAGATGGTTTAAAAGGCGAAACTCAACTAGGCCCCCTAATTGATGATGCGGCGATTGCAAAGGTCGAAGAGCATATAAAAGATGCTGTTGCAAAAGGAGCAAAAGTTGAACTTGGAGGCAAACGTCATGCACTTGGTGGAAGATTTTATGAAGCAACTGTTCTTGCAAATGTTAATAAAAATATGAAACTTGCAAATGAAGAAACATTTGGTCCAGTAGCGCCTTTTTTTAAATTTAAAACTGAGCAAGAAGTCATTGAACTTGCAAATAATACTGAATTTGGACTTGCTGCATATTTTTTCTCAA
>RGRP01000152.1 GCA_010021145.1 Candidatus Fonsibacter lacus | reverse complement strand
TCTGACTGGTTGGTGGTTTAGAAGCCAGTCATCATTTCATCTAGGTCAAGGCATCAAATACTTTGAGCCTGCTCAGGATGAATCACTGCGATTCCAGTACACCGAATCCAAAGGGCTAGATGTCTGGACCAAAGGACAAGCATCACTCATTCTTGATGTAGATGCTACCCATCAGACCACTGCTACTCTCAATGACAACCTTAGACCGCAACAGTTCCTACGCTCTATCCAATGGCAACAATTAGCCTATACAGGTGCTACTACCTATAACACCTTCCTTGGCTGCCTAATGCTTGATGGTTATGACATTGACAAGATATATCCAACCATTACTGCATCTGTTACTAACAAAGCACTTACATCAAATGTGGCTACATTGACAACCAGCGCTGCACACGGCCTTGCGGTAGGTATGGAAATTGCTGTAACAGGCGTAGATGCTACCTTCAACGGTACCTACACCATTGCCTCTGTCCCTACTACAACTACCTTTACTTACGCCAAGACTGCTGCCAATGTTGCATCAACACCTGTCAGTCCAGCAGGTACTGTGACTAGCAATGTCCAACACTTTGTGGACTACAACGCTGGAACAGATGACAAAGTATATGCAATGTGTGATGATGGAGTTTACTGCTATTGGGTTACTAACGTTACTGCTGGTGGTACCACAAAACTAACAATGTATAAGAAGTTGCTCACTGAATACGCATCAGTGGCTGCAACTAAGATGTTTGACACCACTGGCCTTACTGTCACCAATGCGGTAATGGAGTTCACTAAAGAACGTATCGTTGCCTGTATCAACAATAAAGTTTATGAGATTTCTACGACAGCAACCGTTCTGCCTACTGCTGTCTATACCCACCCCGTAGATAACTTCGTATATACCAGCATTACTTCATCTGGTGCTGCTATCTACTGCACAGGTTTTTCTGGTACCCAATCCAATATCCAGAAGTTCACCTTGGCATCTAATGGAACGATGCCCACCTTGACTAGCGCTATTACTGCTGCTGAAATGCCTAGTGGCGAGCGCATCTACAAGATTGCTTACTACCTTGGCTATATGCTCATCGGTACCACTAAAGGTATCCGAGTGGCTGCAGTATCTGATGATGGATCTCTAGCCTATGGTCCTTTGATTTGGGAGAACAGCCAACCTGTCTATGACTTTGCGTTCCGTGACAAGTTTGCGTGGGCTGCAACTGGTGTAGAAGATGAGCCAGGAACTATCCGCATTGACCTGTCTACACAGATTTCTCCACTGGTATTTCCCTATGCCTATGACACTTACTACGCATCAGGTGATACTACCCGTGAGACAACTGCCTGTGCCTTCATCAATGGAACAGATCGCTTAGCATTTACAACCAATGCCACAACTGCTGGAGGTAATGGCTCTGTCTATATTGAAACAGAGAGCAGGTTAGTTGCATCTGGTTATATCCAAACTGGCTTTGTCCGTTACAACACACTCGAAGGTAAGATATTCAAACTCCTTACCCCACGTATTGATACCACCGATGGTGGCTTAGATATCTCATCTATTGCCTATGACTACACCGAGTATCCGATTGGTTCATTTTCACAAGATTCGGTTGTATCTGAAATCGGTATCCCGTATCCACAGGGAGCACAAGAGTATATGGGCTTCAAGTTTACCTTGACTCGCTCTACTACCGATAACACTCTTGGACCATTATTTACTGGTTACCAACTCAAGTCTCTGCCAGCAGTACCTCGCCAGAGACTTATCCAGTATCCATTATTCTGCTTCGACCACGAGAGCGATAAGTTTGGTGTGGAAGTAGGCTACGAAGGTTCTGCTTGGGACCGTATGCAGCAACTCGAAGCAGTAGAAAACGCAGGCGATACCATCCGTGTAGAAGACTTCAGAACAGGTGAGTCCTACATCGGCCTGATAGAAGAGATGGACTTCATCAATAAAACCCCACAAGATAAGAAGTTCTCTGGTTTCGGAGGCTTACTTGTAGTGACAATACGGAGCGTATAAATGACACCTACAGACTGGGCAATGCTCGTTGCCACCATACTTGGAATAGCCTC
>RGRP01000151.1 GCA_010021145.1 Candidatus Fonsibacter lacus | reverse complement strand
GCCGACGCCGCGAGTGCTGATCGAAGAAATGGGTTCTGCGTTCGGGAACTGCCGCTCGAACTCGTCTTTGGGCATATCCTCGGTGATAAAGCACCACTCGGCATCCGCGCCGCAGGGGTCTTGGATATGCGGGTCCATGTAGACGCTAAAGGCGTTACGGACGCGGCAAATGCGAATATCTTGGTCAAACGTATCGTCGTCGCAGTATTCGGTGAGGATACGCACGTACCCTTCACCGAACGTCACTTGGTTATCGCAGGCAGTGTCATACGCCACATCGGCGTCTGAGATGTATTCAATATGGCGGACCATACCGTCGAAAATTTCGGCGACTTCAACGTCTGCCTTGTCATCGACCGGAATGACCTTGCCCGCCGGGCGGTTCTGACGCTGATCGTTCGTGACCTGCCGAACGTGCTGCGGGAGCTTGTTGATCGTAAGGCATGGCCGAGCGTTGATCGTCTGACCCTGCACGGCACCGCGAGTTGCCAGCACTTCCTGCGGCCACTGCCAGCGGTTATCCGGTGAGCCTGCCATAAAGCGCAGGTCATCAAGTTCGCTGTCGCGGGTTTCGCTGTAGGCGTTAAGGGATTGCTCCATCCGCACGCGCATCTGCGCGAGGATGTCTGCCGCATCTCGCGTATCACGCGATTGCGGGGAGTTGGCGACTTGCGCCGCTCCCTTTATGCCTGTCGGGTCTTTAGCCATTATTTACGCTTCTTTGCTGCAGCCTTACGCTTGACAGAGTACGCGATTGCCACGGCCTGCTTGACAGGCTTGCCCGCCTTTACTTCGGCCTTGATGTTCTTGCGAAACGCGCCTTTGGAGGCTGATTTAACAAGCGGCATTACCGCATTCCTCGTCTTTTCATCATCGGCGTCGAGCGAAAGTCCACGGTCGTGCGGACCGATTCTGCTTGCGGCTGCTGCATCCCGCGCTTACGCATCCCCATCGGGCTGCGCGAGAGGCGCGAGGGCTTCATCTGCGCTTGGGTGTTCTGGATCAGGTCACCGACCGTCACCGATCCCGGCATAACGCCAGCGTATTCGTACTTAGGCATGGTTATTTCCCCTTCTTAGCGGGTTTTTTCGCCGTTTTGGCGGATTGTCGGAAGGCTTTTGCCGTGGGGGCGCCTTTAGCGCCGGGTTTACGCATCTTTTCGCCGCTTCCTGCAGCAATGCGGCGACGTTTAGCGTGGATATTGGCATAAAGACCGGGTTTGTGACTGCTCATGAGCAATTCCATCGTCGGAGGGAGGCTTTTGCGCGTTCTGCCGGGCCTTTGGCCTTGCGAACAACGCCTTTCATGCGAGCGCAGAAGGAAGCCTTGCGTCCTTTGTCTGCTTTGCTCTTCGGGTTTGGCGCCGGAGCCTTGAGATTGCTCCCCGTAGCGCGGTTGTACTTGGCACGGCCCTTGGCGGTAAGTCCTGCACCGGCTTTCACCGACTGCTTTTCACCGCGACCGACCGATAGACTAACCGACTTAGCCACTTACGCCCCCAACCACGAGTTCAGCACCTGTCCTCGATCAGAATATGCGGCTTTTCGCATAGGCTGACGGGACTCACGGTGTGCGACGGAATACGCAAACGTGCAGGCGAGAGCGTCTGCCGCGTCGGGGGACGCCATCCCGCGTGCCTTCATGTCCTTTTTACTTTCCAACTGGATCGACCCCGACGAATTCGGCTTCTGGTGCGGCCCGATGAGGTCAGCTTTCAGTTGGCGATCATGCGGGAGCGAGGCCGTCTGCAGCCACTCGCGCATCGAACCCCAGAGTTCGGCGCGTTTGTTGGCGTACATCTGCGGCGTCTTCGATTTCCAACTGAAATTTACGCCTCGCACGACCTTATACCGTTGCTCTTTCAGACGGTCAAGGATGCCGTAGCCAAGTCCACCTTCGTCTAGGACCACCAGCGCCGGTTGGAACTCTTCGATGGCATCAATGACGCGGCCCACCGTTGCCATCGTGTCTTCGCCTTGGTAGCGGCGGATTGCCACCAAGTCGCGGCCTTGGCGGACCACGATGACGGTGGAGTCGGCGCCGGTTCTTGCGGGGTCGACACCGACAATT
>RGRP01000016.1 GCA_010021145.1 Candidatus Fonsibacter lacus | reverse complement strand
TATTAGCAGCAAGATTGCTAAATAAAAAATTTGTTATTTATGAAACAAATTCAGTAGTTGGTAGAGTTAATAAATTTTTTTTAAATAATTCGATAAAAATATTTACAGGATATCCACTTAAAAACTTAAATATTAACTATGACAAAATTAGTTTTGTAGGGCAATTGATTAGAGAGCAAATTTATAAAGCAAAAAATGATATTAATTTAAATAAAGATAATAATTTTGATTTTACTCTTCTTGTCATAGGGGGGAGTCAAGGGGCAGAAATATTTAGTAAAATACTACCCCATTATTTAAATAAATTATTTAGCTTAAATAAAAAAATAAGAATTTTCCATCAAGTTGGAAATAAAGAACAAGAATCCAAAATAGATTTTTTTTATAAGAATAATTCTAATGTTACTATTTTTAATTTTGAACCAAATATTGAAAAATATATGATGTTATCAGATTTGGTTATTACAAGAGCAGGCTCTTCAACATTATCAGAGTTAGCTTTTTTACAGATACCATTTATTGCGATCCCATTTAAAGATTCTTTAGACAATCATCAATTTTATAATGCGGATTATTTTTTTAAACTAAATGCTTGTTGGCTTATTGATCAACAAGATCTAAACAATGAAAAATTATTTGATTTAGTCAAAGAATTGATGATGAACAAGGAAAAGTTACTTGAAAAAAAGAACAAATTAAAAGAATTAACTAAAACAAACGTTAATGAAATTTTTGAAAAAGAAATTAATAATATTTTATCATGACTTTTAAAATCACAACTAATGATCAAGTCCATTTTATTGGTATTGGAGGAATAGGCATGAGTGGTATTGCCGAAATCATGCATAATATTGGGTTTAAAGTTCAAGGTAGTGATCCATCCAAAAATAATAAAAATATAAAAAGATTGCAAAAGCTAGGATTAAAAGTTTTTTTTAATCACACAAAAAAAAATGTAGGAAATTCTAAATTAGTCGTATTTTCATCCGCAATTAGCAAAGATAATCCAGAGTTAAAAGAGGCAAAAAGAAAAGGAATACCCGTTATCCAAAGAGTTGAGATGCTTTCTGAGATTGTTAAGTTAAAAAAAAATATAGTTATTAGTGGAGCTCATGGCAAAACCACAATTACTTCATTGATATCAACCATTTTGTCTAAAGCAAAGTTAGACCCAATGATTATTAATGGTGGAATATTAAATTCAATTAATTCAAATGCATTATTTGGAAAAGGAGATTGGGCAGTTGTTGAGGCAGATGAGTCTGATGGTAGTTTTTTAAAAATACCTATTACTTACTCTGTAGTTAGTAATATTGATAAGGAACATTTAGATTATTATAAGAATTTTAATAATTTATATAAAAGTTTTGAAACTTTTATAAATAAAACTCCTTTAATTGGTAAATCATTTGTTTGTAGTGATGATAAATTTTTAAAAAAGATCCTAAGGAAAAAAAATAAGTCTAATATTATTACATATGGTTTTGGAGCTGGAGCCGATCTTCATCCCTATAATGTAAAAAATTTAGGAAAAACGATGCATTTTAACATATCTATAAAACTCAATAATAAAGTTGAACATATTAGAAATATTGAATTAAATTTATTAGGCAGACATAATGTTCTTAATGCAACTGCTGCAATTGGTGTTGCTAAGAGTTTAGGCATTAATGACAATACTATCAAAAAAACTTTAAAAAATTTTTTGGGAGTACAAAGAAGATTAACTAAAATAGCTGATTTTAGAGGAAGTGAAATTTATGATGATTATGCCCATCATCCCACAGAAATTACCTCCGTTTTAAATGCTATTAAATCTGGTTTTAGGGAAAAAAAAATTGTAACGGTTTTTCAGCCTCATAGGTATTCAAGAGTTGCATCATTAAAAAAAGAATTTGCTAATGCATTCAAAGATAGTGAGTTAGTTGTTTTATGTCCTATTTATGCAGCAAGTGAGAAACCATTGAAAAATATTAATCATTATGAATTAGCTAAACTTATTAAAAAGAATTCAAAAAAAGATGTCATATGTATTGAAAATCAATTTGATCTAGAAAAATTTATAAAACGTCACACATATGGAAATGAAGTCATAGTTTGCATGGGCGCGGGAAGTATTAGTAGTTGGATTAGAGAAATTGCTATTAATTTAAAAAATGAGCATTAATTTTTATTCTCAACTTAGAAAAAATCTTCAAGGAGATTTAAGAGAAAATTTTGATTTATCTAAATCTAATTGGCTTGGAATTGGTGGAAAAGCGAAATTTATTTTTAAACCGAAAGATCTTAAAGATTTACAAATATTTTTAAAAAATAATAACCAGCATTTGCCAATTATTGTAATTGGCTCTGGTTCAAATTTATTAATTAGAGACAAAGGGTTTGACGGGGTAGTTATTAAATTTGGAAAAGATTTTGATTACATAAAAATTAATAATGACATTATAAATTGTGGCCCCTCAACTCAAAAATCACTTTTAGCAAAGTATGCGGCTAATAATAATTTAACTGGCTTTGAATTTTTATATTGCATTCCAGGAACAGTTGCAGGAGGAGTTGTTATGAATTCAGGCTGTTACGGTAGCGACATGTCAAAAGTAGTATTGAGTATCTCAATAATTGATATGAATGGGGAAATTAGAATTATAAATAACAAAGATATTAATTTTTCTTATCGACATACTTCGCTTACTAAAAATCAAATTATTACTAATATTGAGATGAAAGGATCTTTTCTTGAAAAACAGAAGATATTAGAAATTATGGAAAATTTAAAAAATAAGAAAGATACTGATCAACCTCAGAAAATTAAAACAGGGGGTAGTACTTTTAAAAATCCTAAGAATTCAGATAAAAAAGCTTGGCAATTAATAAAAGAATCCGGATGTGCTGATTTAAGGGTTGGTGGGATTAAACTATCTAATTTACATTGTAATTTTTTAGAGAATTTAGATAAAGCAAGTTCTGAAGATGCAGAAAATTTAATTGAAAATATTAAAAAAGAGGTTTTTAAAAAGACTAATATAAACCTAGAGCTAGAATTAGAAGTCGTAGGAAAAAAATGAACAAAGAAAAAGTTACAGTCTTAATGGGCGGCACATCAGCCGAAAGAGAAGTAAGTCTAGATAGTGGTAAAGCCTGCGCAAAAGCACTTGCAGAGATTGGTTTTGATGTGACAAGTTTAGATGCAAAAGGTGATTTTATTGAAAAATTAATTAAGAATAAACCTGATAAAGTTTTTAATGCTCTGCACGGAAGATTTGGAGAAGATGGTTCTATTCAAGGATTATTAGAACATTTAAAAATACCTTATACTCATTCTGGAATTTTATCCTCAGCCATAGCTATGGATAAATTAACATCAAAAAAAATTTTTAAAGATGCTAAAATTAGTTCCCCTGAGTATCAGGTAATTAAAAATTTAAAAGATTTTCAAAGTTCAAAAATTGGATACCCATGTGTTGTTAAACCAAATAATGAAGGATCAAGTGTAGGCGTTTATATTTTTAATGAACCAAAAAAATCTGATGAAGACAAAGTTATTTCTTTGTTAAAAAAATATAATTTTTTAATCCTAGAAAAATATATTCCTGGAAGAGAAATTCAGGTTGCTGTCATGGGTTCAAAAGCTTTAGGAGCAATAGAGATTGTGCCAACCAGATCTTTTTATGATTACGAGGCTAAATATTCAGCTAATGCTAAAACAAAGCATATTATTCCTGTTAAAATAGATGAAGTTGATTATAAAAAGATTTTAGATATAGCCTTGCAAGCTCATAATATTTTGGGTTGTAGAGGAGTAACGAGGTCAGATTTTAGATATAACGAAACTGACAAATTTAATAAAATTTATATACTTGAAGTAAATACTCAACCAGGCATGACTAGTTTATCCTTAGTTCCAGAGATCGCTAATTATTATGGAATATCTTTTAATGAGTTAGTTAAATGGATCATTAATGACGCCTCTATTAATAGATGATCAAAACCAAGAGATATATTTTTCTCGCATTATTAATATTTCTTACAACTTTTAATCCAGAATTACCGCTACTAAAGCTTGGTTTTTTTATCATTAAAACTGTTAATGTTTCTGGTTCAAAAAATACTGACTTAGAAAAAATTAAAAAACAATTTAATTTTTTAGTTAATACTAGCATTTTAAGTGTAGATAATAAAAAAATGAATGAAATAATTTCACAAAATGAATGGATTCATTTTGTGAATATTAATAAAAAATTTCCATCAACAATAAATGTAGTCATAGTAGAGCATGAACCTTTCGTTTTTTGGAAAAAAGGGAATAATAATTTAATAATTACTAAAGAATTTACATTAATAGAAAAATTTAATTTTAATAATTTTTCTAACCAAACTCAAGCTAAAGGTAACTTTGATATTGAAGATCTAAAAAAACTTTATAAGGCATTAAATAATAATAATTTCGACTTATCTAGTATTACCAGTTTTGAATTTATAAATTCAGAAAGATGGGATTTATTTTTAAAAGGTAATAAAAAAATTATGCTTGGCAGACATGATTATAACCAACAGATTAGTAATTTAAACAAAGTACTTATTCAGTCTAAAGATGAAAAATTTACATATATCGATTTAAGACTTAAGAACAAAATTTTTGTAAAATAGGTGATGATTCAAAAAAATGAATTAATCGCATCTATAGATATTGGTTCTTCAAAAACCAAGTGCTTAATTGCAAAGTTAAAAAATAATCAAATTGAAATTTTAGGAAAATCGATTGTTGCTTCAAAGGGAATTACAAAAGGTTTAGTTACAAATTTTCATGAAGCAAATTTAACAGTACGGGAATGTTTAGAAATTGCTGAAAAGCAAGCTAGTATTTCTTTAGATAATATTATTATAAACGCAGAATTTGAAAATATCTCTAGCAATTTATTAACGGAGTATAAAAGTGTCCATGGTGATCAAATAGAACATGAAAAAGATATTCAGGCCCTGATTCATATTGCTGTAGATGAAATTGTAAAAAATAATAAAGATAAAGCAATTTTACATATATTTTCATCTAATTATAAAATTGATAAAAAAATTAATGTTGAAAATCCTGTTGGCTTTAAAGCAAATATTTTTTCAGCTGATATTCATGCAGTTTTAGCAGAACACACTGCTATTAATAATTTAAAAAATATTATCAATTCTTGTGAATTGTCAGTTGAGAATTATATTTTTGGTACCTATGCGTTAGGTCTATCTTTTTTAAACCAAGAGGATTTAAATGAAGGAGTTATTTGTATTGATTTTGGTAAAGATAAGACAAGTTTTGCGGTATTTGAGAATAGTACACTTTCATATGTTGGGGTTATTCCTTACGGTTCAAATCAGGTTTCAAAAGACTTAGCTAAAGTTCTTGATATTAAAATAGAAGTTGCAGAAAGAATTAAAGTTGAATGTGGAGAATGTGTATTAAATGAAAGCATTAAAGATAATATTGAATATTTACCAGTTCATTTATTTCCAGATGATGATTTTAGAAAGATTTCTAAGACAATGGTTAATACTATTATTAATTCTAGGATTGAAGAAATTTTACAATTAATTTACAGAAAAATTAAATCCTATAATTTAATAGATATAAAAACTAAGAAAATTTATCTTTCTGGAAGAGGATCAAATTTAATTGGTTTAACAAGTTTAGTAAAAAGATATTTTTCACAAAGAACTGAACTTGTTTTGCAAAAAAAACATGATGATCAAAATTTAGTTAATAATTTATCGCAAGATTTTTTAGTTTGTTACGGAATAGTTAAAAACTATTTTTATGGATTTCCGTCCGAAGCTTTGCCAATTAAATTTAAAAATACAGGCTTTTTTTCAAGACTTTTATCTATTTTTCAAAAGTAGAAATCGTAACAAAAGGTGATTAGCTATTGTTCGAGATTTTACTAAATATGTATTTCATTTAAAATATGTACCAAAAAACTTTAAAATCAAAAATCAATTTCAAAGGTGTTGGTCTTCATAGTGGATTAGTTGCAAATCTTTCAGTTAAGCCATCAGCGCCCAATTCAGGAATAACTTTTGTTAGAGTTGATTATAAAGGAAAAGAAAAAATTATTCATGCTCATATTAGCAACGCTTTGCCAGCAAAGTTATGTACAACTATTTCTAATAAGCATGTTTCAATTTCAACTATCGAACACTTAATGTCAGCTTTATCAGGTATGGGTATTGATAATGCAATAGTAGAAGTTGATAGCCAAGAACTGCCAATATTAGATGGAAGTTCAAAAGAGTTTGCCGTTGCGATTCAAGATGCAGGAATTACAGTTCAAAGTTTTGAAAAAAAATATATTAAAATTTTAAAAAAAATTGTTGTTAAGGATAAAGACAAATCTATTTCAATTGAACCGACGAGTAAGAATAAATTAGAAATTGATTATGAAATTGATTTTCATGATCGTGTTATTAAAAAACAAAGTAAAAAAATAGATTTAGAAAAAAATGGATTTATGGAAGTTCATGACTCTAGAACGTTCTGTTTACAAAAAGATCTTGAAAATATATTTAAGATGGGACTTGCAAAAGGAGGTTCTTTAGAAAATGCAATTGTTGTCTCTGAAGATAAAGTTTTAAATCAAGATGGTTTGAGACATAAAGATGAGTTTGTAAGACATAAAATTTTAGACTGCATAGGTGATTTATATTTAGCAGGTCATTCGCTTATTGGAAAAGTCAATTGCTATCAGGGTGGTCATGACATGACACGAAAATTATTAGAGGCCTTAATAAAAAATAAAAACGCATGGAAATTAGCAACACAAAAAACAAAAAATTTCTCTTCTGTTAGTTCTTACTCGCCTAATCAACTTGTAGTGAATTTATAATTTTAGTGGTAAAACTTAATTAAAAGAAATAATAAAAACTTTTAATTTTAATGTTTAAACTAAAACCGATTTTCAATATTTTTTTCATTTTTTTACTTCTTCTAAGTTGCTCTTCTTCAGATGATAAGCCTTTGGTTGCGCCACCAAAGGAAAAAGTTAGTCTACCTAAATTGTGGGGATACGCGATGGATGATTTTAATGAAGGTAAAGCTGAAGGTGCAATTGAGAAGTTTAAGATGGTTGAAAAAGACTATTCTTATACAGAGTGGGCTCCAAAATCCTTATTAATGATGGCATACGTTTATTATGAGGCAAATCGTTGTGTGGATACACTTTCTGTACTTGAACGTTATGTAAAATTTTATCCAAATAATCCTGAAAGAGTTTATGTAGAGTATTTAAAGGGCGTTTGTTATTTCGAAGAGGTAAGTGAGTTTTCTAAAGATCAAGAAAAAACTGTTAAAGCGATAAATCAGTTTAAATCATTAATAACTAATTATCCAAATACTGAGTATGCAGATGATGCAAAATATAAATTAGATCTTTTAAACGATTTAATGGCTGGAAAAGAAATGTATGTTGCAAGATATTATATGAATAAGCAAAAATGGGCGGCAGCGATTAACAGATTAAAAACAATTGTAGATAAATATCAAACTACGATTTATATCGAAGAAGCCCTATATCGACTTGTTGAGATTTATCATAAATTAGGACTGGAAGAAGATGCTAGTAAAGCTGCAGCAATTTTAGGTTATAATTTTAATTCTAGCGAGTGGTATAAAAAAAGTTATTTATTGGTTTCAACAAATCAAACAGCCTTACCTAAAAAAGATAAATCTCTTTTAGATAGTTTTAAAAAAATACTTAATTAATTTTTAATGAAGTCTTTATCTTTAAAGGAGTACAAAGAGAAAATTACTTTAATTCAAAAACTTAATAAAGCCTATTATCATAATGACAAACCATTAGTTTCAGATGCTGAATATGACAAAATTAAAAAAGATATTTTAGAATTTGAAAAAAAAAATCCTGATATTGTAGCTAAAGATTCTCCAACTAAAAAAGTAGGTTATGCACCTTCAGAAAAATTTTCTAAAGTTAAACATCTTGTGCCAATGTTATCCCTAGATAATGCTTTTACAAAAGATGATGTAGGGGATTTTTTAAAAAAGATTAGAAATTACCTAAATCTTGAAAAAGATGCTCCTGTAGAATTAACAGCAGAACCCAAGATCGATGGTATTTCTGCGTCTTTAATTTATAACAATAATAAGATTATTAGAGGACTTTCAAGAGGAGATGGTGAATATGGTGAAGATATAACAGAAAATTTATTAACCATTAAGGATATTCCGAAAGTTCTTCATGGTGAAAACATAGATAAAGAATTTGAGATTAGAGGCGAAGTTTATATTGGAAAAAAAGATTTTGAAAAAATAAAAAATGATTTTGCAAATCCAAGAAATGCAGCAGGTGGATCTTTAAGACAAAAAGATTCCAAAAAAACAGCTTTAATACCATTAAAGTTTTTTGCCCATAGTATCGGTGATATTGATGAAAAAAGATTTAAAACACATGTAAATTTTTTAAATTTTTGTAAGAAAATTGGTTTTAAAGTAAATCCACTTACAAGAACTTTTAGTTCAGTAGATGAATTAATTAAGGGCTATCTTCATATTGAAGAAATAAGGTCTTCATTAGATTATGATATTGATGGTATTGTTTATAAAGTTAACGATTTAACCTTACAAAAAAGACTTGGGAGTTTATCATCATCACCAAGATGGGCCATTGCTCATAAATTCTCATCTGAAAAAGCTACAACTGTTATTCGTAAAATTGAAATCCAAGTTGGAAGAACTGGAGCGTTAACGCCAGTTGCAAAATTGGATCCAGTTAATGTGGGTGGCGTTATGGTTTCAAATGCAACGTTACATAATGAAGATGAAATTATAAGAAAAGATATTAGGCTAAACGATACTGTTATCATTCAAAGAGCAGGCGATGTCATCCCCCAAGTTGTTGAGGTTATTAAATCTAAAAGAGATAAAAATAGTAAAAAATATACATTTCCAGACAAATGTCTTTGCGGTCGACCTGCAATTAAGGATTATAACGAAATTTCAAAAAAATTGGATGCCGTTAAAAGATGTACAGACACAGGATTTAATTGTGAATTTATGGCAAGAGAAAAAATTAAGCATTTTGTTTCAAAAGAAGCGCTCAATATTGATGGTTTTGGAAAAAAAATTGTAGAGGATTTTTGGTCTTTAAATTTTATTCGTTTACCACAAGATATTTTTAATCTTGATTATAAAAAAATAGAAAAATTAGATGGTTGGGGAGAGCTATCAGTTAGTAATTTAAAGACGGCAATTGATAAATGTAAAAACATAAGTCTTGCCAAATTTATATACAGTCTTGGCATACGTCATATTGGTCAGGAAAATGCTAAAAACTTATCTCGTTATTTTATTTCAATAAAAAATTTTATGAAACTTTGTAATTCAGATCTTTTAATGAATGAAATTAATAATTTAGATGAAATTGATGGAATTGGAGAAACTCAAGTTGAATCTCTAGTTCATTTTTTTAAAGATAAAAAAAATAATAAAGTTGTTGAGCAGTTAAGTAAGATTTTAAATATTCAAGATTATATAGAAAAGAAAATAGATAGTTTTTTTTCAGGAAAAAATATTATGTTTACAGGAGGATTTTCTACTATGAGTAGATCTGAAGCAAAGTCTTTAGCAGAAACCTTAGGAGCAAAAATATTAAGCTCAGTTACTAAAAAATTGGATTATTTAGTTATTGGTTTATCTAAACCAACAAAGAATAAAGTGGATAAAGCCAGAGAATTAGGTGTAAAGATTATAGAAGAAAAAGAGTGGTTAAAGTTATCAAACAATAACTGAACAGGCTTTAGTTAGAATTCTAAGTTCAAATTTATTCATAAAGGGTTTCAAAATGTAAAAAATCCTTTGATGATAGTTATTAATCCAATTTATTTCATTTTTATTTAAAAGTTTCTTATTAATGCATTCTTTATCAATTGGGACCATTGTTAGATCTATAAATTTTAAATAATTATTATTGATTTTTTTACAATAAATTAAATTTTCAATTCTTATTCCAAAATCGTTTTTTTTATAAAATCCCGGTTCATTTGATAAGATCATACCCGGCAAAATCTTATGATTATTAAAAGGAGATAACCCTTGAGGCCCTTCATGTACATTTAAGAAATAACCAACTCCATGACCTGTTCCATGCGAATAGTTATAGCCAGATTTTAATAAAGTCGTTCTTGCAACTTTATCTATGTGTTTTCCAAGTGTAGTTTTTTTTAATTTATATAAAACAACTGCAATATGCGCTTTAAGAACACTTGTGTAAATTTTTTTTTGAAAATTAGATATTTTGCCAATAGCTATTGTTCGAGTTACGTCAGTTGTTCCGTAAAAATACTGACTACCAGAATCTAAAAGATATAAATTATCACCTTTGATTTGCTTGTTACTTTTATTATTTGCTCTGTAATGAACGATGGCTCCATTTGCGCCAAATGCTGAAATTGTATTAAAGCTTGGATATAAATATTCTTTTTGTTTTTTTTTGAAATTTTCTAACTGATTCTGGGCAGATATTTCAGTTATTTTTTTTCTTTTATAGTTATTTTTTAACCAAAAAATAAATTTAGTTAAAGCAATCCCATCAAATAAATGCGCAATTTTTGTATTATTGATTTCGGTTTTGTTTTTAATAGCTTTTAAAAGGTAAATAGGATCATCAAGATTGATAATTTTATTCGAAGATTGAATATTCTTTTCATAATAAAAACAGCATGTTTTTTTATCTATTAAAATTCTTGATCCTTTAATTTTTCTTAAGTGATTAACAAAAAGTTCTTCTTTAATAAAAATTACATTTTTTTTGAAAAATTTTTTAATCTGAGGCGTGAGTTTACTTGTGTTTGTAAAAAATAATATTTTTCCATTTTTATTAAATATAATTTTACCATACGTAAGTGGACTAGACATGGAATCAGATCCTCTAATATTCAATAACCAAGCAATATTTTCTACTGCAGTGCAAATTAAATAATGAATATTTTTTGATTTAAGAATTTTTCTTACTTTATTGACTTTGTATAAATAATTTTCGCCATGATATTTTTTCTCTAAAAGATAAAATTTATTATTTTTAATTTTGGATTTATTTTTCCATATTTTATCAATTAAATTATTATTTACAGCTTTTAGATTAATTAAATTATTAGTGACTATATTTTTTAAAAAATTTGAAGTAAAAAGTTTTGGATCAAATCCTATAGTAATTTTTTTATTTATTCTCTTAAGAATTTGTTCCGGTTTTATCTTAGGAACTTCACAAATCTTAAAATCTTTATTTACTTCAGTTTTTGCTTGTAAGGTATAACGACCATCTACAAATAAATAAGATTTATTTTTAAATATTAATGCAAGTGCCGTTGAGCCAGTAAATCCAGTTATAAATTTTAATCTATCTTTATTTTCAGAGACATACTCTCCAAAATATTCATCATTTTTCGGTATTAAATAAGCATCGCAGTTTTCTTTGTGCAAAATATTTTTTAATTGATTAATTTTGTTCATTATTTTTTTTTATAAATTTATCAATTATTTTTTTTTCGCCATATTTTTTAAAATTAATAATAACTTTGTTATCTTCAATGTGAATTATTTTTCCATTTCCAAAATCCTCATGGATTACACTTTCGCCAACTTTAAAAATTGTATTATTATTGTTGTAGCTAATTTTATTAAAATTAGTCTTATTCTTTTTTGCTTGTTTTAATCTTTCCCAACCAGGACTTCTTGAGGGTTTGTCATAGTCAATTTCCTGGTTAAAATCAAAGTCATTTTTCTGGTACTCTGAAAAATTATTTTTCATATTAATATTATCTTTTGGAAGTTCTTCAATAAAACGGGAAGGAAGTGTTGGCATCCAGTCTATGTCCCTTTCTCTTTTGCCTCCATAAATTCTTCTATTATTTACAAAAGATATAAATAATTTCTTTTTGGCTCTAGTAATTGCAACGTAAGCAAGTCTTCTCTCTTCCTCAATCGCTTGATGTCCTTTTTCATCAATTGATTTTTGATGAGGAAACAATCCTTCTTCCCAACCAGGTAAAAAAACCACATCAAACTCAAGTCCTTTAGCGGCATGCATAGTCATTAAATTTATTTTTTCACCATTCCAATCTTCATCTATAGAAGTTTGCAGGGAAATATTTTCGAGAAAATCTTGAAGATTGCTATAGTTTTTCATTGATAATACTAATTCTTTTAAGTTTTCTAATTTACTATCGGCTTCTGGTGTCTTTTCATTCATAAGCATTTGAGTGTAGCCAGATTCATCCAGAACTCTTTCTGTTAGTTCATAATGTGATATTTCTTTTGATAATTTTCTCCATAGTTGAATATCAGTAATAATTTTTTTTAGACTTAAAATTGTTTTTCCATTTGGATTTTCTTGTTCACAGTACACAAGCGATGCTTGTTCTAAATTAATATTTTTCTGTTTAGAAATTTTATGAATTTCTTTAAGAGTAGCATCCCCAATAGAACGTTTTGGAGTATTAATAATTCTCTCAAAGGCTAGATCATCATTTTCTTGATAAATAATTCTAATATAGCAAATAGCATCCTTAATTTCAGCGCGATCATAAAATTTTAATCCTCCAATAACTCTATAAGGTAAATTAATTTTTATAAATCGG
>RGRP01000150.1 GCA_010021145.1 Candidatus Fonsibacter lacus | reverse complement strand
CTTACCATCTATAACAATACTATTGTTAAGGAATGCTAAGAAGTTAGTTGCTTGAACAGTGCTATCAGCAAATCGCATCCAAGACATTAGTATGTCCTGTATAGCCTCATCATTCAACTTACTTACAGAAAGTTTTTTAAGAAACTCTCTATTGTAATTGTCTGTTAAAGGAAGGAAATATTCAAATGCTCTTATATACTTGCTTTTATCTTCACCACTAAGCTTATTAATCATCACTTGAGCTTCAGCAGTCATGAAGTCAGTTTTGGTAAAGTATTTTCCAGAATTAATTAAAGACTGGAATGTACCACCAAGACCATTCGATAGTGATGATCCTAAGTTGAAGCCTAATGTTGCAATTGAGAAAGAGTTGTTTAAGTTATCAGCAATCTTATTCAATGTCACTTGTCTTCCCTCTAGCTTTTCTGGAAAAACATTTATTCCAAGCTTCTTATTAATTGTCTCACCCCAAGTTCCAATCTTCAGAAGGGCTGCGTCAAAGTTTTGATTATCTATATATTTTTGACCATAGATGATTGCTTTGATCATTGAATCTAAAAGCTCATAGTTTCCTTCTGTGCTTTCAGGATTATAAACAATATCATCAGTGATTGGATCTCTTGCCACTTTGCCAAGAGAGTTGGTCATGATGGTTTTTTTATTCTTCTCTACTCTAGCAATTGCTCTAATTTGATTTTCAATCTCACTAACATATTTATATCTCAATGCAGCTTCGTTATACATTGACATGGTTTTGAAAAGATCCTCGCTGAGGATTCCTTCAAATGGTGTAGTGAAGTATTTAGGAATAGTGTTGATTGGCTTTCCTGTGTTTGGATCAATTTGACCAAAACCAACATCACCAGCATCAATAGATATACTTCTCCAGAATCTTTCACCAAGAGATAAGCTTTCTCCTTTTACAGCAGCTTCTACAATAGAACCCTGCACATAAGGAAGGAAGATTCTTTCTTTCTGTTTTGATATATATCCTAGGTCAGCATACTCTTTGTTCTTCTCAACAATGTAATTATAGAATGCTTTTGCTGGAGCATTCTCAGGCTTACTAAGTTCTTTCCACTGTTCGCTTTGCCATTTCTCTAATGGAAACTTTTTAACAATGTCATACAAGAACCATCCCTTAGAAGAAGGTGTGTTGATGCTATATAAACGTTCAGCATCAGAAGTTTCTTTTGTAATCTCTCTTAGTATTTGATCAGGAGTACCATTTCTTGGGAGATTCTTGATTCTCTCAATCTCTTCGTTCTTCTTCTTTTCAAGAGCTTCCTCTAGTTGAGCAACATCGACATTATCTTTGATCCACTCAACATCACCATCTTTGATTGCTTTCTTTGCCTCAGTGTAGAATTCTTTCTTGTATTGATCAATAAGTTCATTACTATCCTTCTTCTTAATCATTGAGAAGAATTCTTTTTGGCTTATTCCTTTTGAAGCTGCCCACTTTGTATAATCATCACGCAATTTTAAAAGCTTAGCACTTTCTTCTTGTGTAGCCATTGCAGCCTTACTAAATGCTTTATTTGCTTTAACATATAGAAGCTGAATAGTCTTCACTTGTAATGTAGCTGTAGAAGAAAACCATTTTGCAAAACCCTTTACAATTTTTTCTGGGCTTAATACGTTATCATATCCTTCACGCTTTGCAATTATATTATTTACAAAGTCTTCATTAATCACCTTAAACTCAGAGATATATTCGCTAGCACTATCAGCAACATCACGTAATTCATTTCTTACATCTCCATCTACAACATCTTTCAATAGATTGTGAATGTCAATATATGAGTTGAATGCATTACTTAAACTTTCTATTTCGTTAGTAAACAGATTAAGTTCTTGTTCTGAAAATGCGCTAATGTCTGTTGGATTTTCGTACAACTCTTTATACTTAGCAACTAAGTCTTCTGCTTTCTTCTTAAGAAGTTTAGCTTGATCAATAAGTGGTCGAACATCACGCTTCACTTGCAATCTTCTGATTGCCTTGAACAAGCTTTGTAGTTGTTCTCTCTTAGCTTCTTTCTTATCTGGTGTAATCTTTTCTTTAGCAAA
>RGRP01000149.1 GCA_010021145.1 Candidatus Fonsibacter lacus | reverse complement strand
AGCAGATCCTCGAAGGTGCCGCCGCGGGCGACCTGATCGAGGATGTGCCCGGTCACCGAGGCCACCGCGCGGAGGTAGAACGGGGCGAGCGAGGCGCGCGCGAGGTTGCGGCGGTTGGTGCTGCCGATCGCCTGGTTCTCGACGAAGATCTCGGCGTTGTCGGTCGACGAGTACTGCACGTTCCACTCGAAGGGCTGCGCGCCGTTCGAGGGACGCACAAGGCCGCCCTGCAGGAGGAAGTTGTAGAAATCGGTCGGCCGCGAAACGAGGTCGATCGGGATGCCGGGGGAGACGTTCTCGCGAATGCCGATGCCCGCGAGCAGGGCGTTGGTCTGGGACATGATGCGTGCCTATCACGCGAAGGCCCGAGCGCGCGGCGTGATCGCCGGGTCGGGCCGTTAGCTCCTACCCGCGCGAGCGCGGGCGGTGAGTTCGTCTGAGTCCGCTGCGTCCATCTGGCGCTTGAGCTTTCCAGCCCACGCCATGCCGGGGTCGCCACCCCAGAGCAGCCACGCCACGTAGGCGGGCGAGGTCTTGTCGCGCTCGCGCGCGCGCCGCTCAATCTCATTGTCGTGGCGAGCGAACCACGCGGCCATCTTCGCGGCCTTCTCGAAGGTCACGTCCTCGCCGTTGGCCATGCGCGTCGCCCACGCGACCGTCTCGGACTGCAGGCCGTCGCCAGAGAAGCCCTGCTCGTGCAGCGCGAGCCCGCGGCGCAGCGCATCCCGCACGCCGCTCGGCGGCGTGAAGTTGATGTGCTGATAGCGGGCGGGCACCGGCACGGGTCAGACTCCTCGACGCAGCCCCAGCGCGACAGCCGTCTTCCGCGCGAGCTCAGTCAGGCCCGAGGCCGAGGTCAGGTCGGGCGGCGCCGGCGCCTGCGGAGGCTGCACGACCGCGGCTGCGGGTGAGCCACCGGCGGGCGCCAGCGGGCGCAAGAGGAAGGGCTTGGATGCGAGGTAGCCGCGCAGGTGGTCTTCGATCGACAGGCGCGGGTCGCGCGACACCACGACGCGCCCGTCGTCCGCGACGGTGAACTGGTCAGCGACCAGCGCGAGCACGGTGTCCGCGTCGATCGCGCCAACGCGCTCGGCGACGCGCACGACCTCAGAGCGCACCAGCGCGCGCCGCATAACGTCATGGCCGTCGTGCGCAGGCGGCGCGGCGGGCTTCGGCGGATCGACCGGCTTCGGCGGCTCGACCACGACAGGCGCGGGCGGCGGCGGAGCCACGACGACCGGAGCGGGCGCAGGCGGCGCCACGACGGGAGCTGCGACGACGGGAGCGGGGTTGGGCTGGACGTTGTCCATGTGCGTCGATTCTGGCACGGCGTCGGTGTCAAGCGCAATCACTGTCGCGCCGCATCCCGCAGGCCGTCTGCGATCTCCCGCGCGCGCCGCGCGATCGGCGCAGCGAGACAGGGCAGGTGGTAGGTGTCGCCGCCGGTGACGCGCACGCGCGCGCCGACGAGGGTGATCTGGTAGGCGCGGGCGCCGTCGCCGCCGCCGCGGGTTGGAGCGAGCTCGATCACTGCGCCGGGCACGGCGTAGCGCAGGAGGTCGAGCGCGTCGTCATGGGTGCGGAGCCACGTTGGGGTCATGCGTTCTCTCTCGTCACTCGCGTCGCTGCTGTCGAGACCTGCTTCAGCAGCAGGCCGCTGTCGACGCCGATGCGGCTGTGGCCCTTGCGGCGGATGGTGGAGGGCTTGAGCTTGCGCAGGCGGCTCCGCACGTCGCCACCGCTCGTCGCGAGGCGCGTCGCGAGGCGGTCGCGGTACGCCTCGGCTGCGGCCTTCCACGGCGCGCTCACCGGCGCCTTGCCCGCAGCGACCTTGCGGAGGGCGTCGACGAAGGCGTCGTTGACCTCGGCCTTCATGACGTTGGTCACCTCACGGAAGTCTCTGCCTCCGCGCTCGAGCCAACGGAGCTTCTGCAGCGCGTCGTTGGGGAGGACGATGGCTGCGCCAGGGACGCGCCCGATCGCGGCCATGGCGAGTGCCGCAGCCTTGTCGATCTCGCGGAGACGAGTGAGACCTCTGATCGGGACGACGGCCATGGATCACTCCTCGGCTGGCGGCGGCGGCGGCTGCGAGGGCCTGCC
>RGRP01000148.1 GCA_010021145.1 Candidatus Fonsibacter lacus | reverse complement strand
TCCGTCACCGTCAGCCAAGGGGTGATGGAGCGCCTGCAGCGGCACAGCGACGAGCAAGGCCGCAGCACCAGCAACCTGGCCGCCCACCTCCTAGAAACCGCCCTTGATGCCATGGAGGGCCGGCCACTGATCCAGAAGCGCTGGCCCGACAAAGCCGCCTGATGCCCCGCCCCCGAGCGGGGCTTTTTCATGGCCAGACACCACCAGTAGCGGCACGGGATCCATGGGACCCGACAGCTAGGGCGCTGCAGGCTTGCGACAGCGGCTAGCAGCCGCTAGTTTCTGCGCGAAGCAGCTCCGAGCTGCAGCAAGCATCACCCCAAAATGCCGCGAATCACCCTCACATTGGAGCCCGAGCTGCTCGACCTGATCCAGCAGTACAAGCCGAAAAGGCAGGCCCTGTCTGCGTTTTGCGCTGACCTCATCGAGCAACGAGCACTAGGACTTGACAGCCCTAGTAAGCTACCCGCGTACCGTGTCGGTGCGGGAACCAGTCCTCTATTAGGGCCATCCATGCAAGACCTGCCAACGGAGCAGGTCAAGCAAGAATCGCCTGCTCAACAGGGGCTGTTGGATTCTTCTCTTGGGGTAACCCTTGAACCAAAAAAAAATAAATCCAATACATATAAAGGTAGAAAGCAAAGGTCTAAGCCGGATTACACCCCTGAATTTGAGGCCTTTTGGCGGGTCTACCAGTCGCTGCCGGTCAAGGCTGCCAAGCAGGCCAAGCTGTTGGCCCTTGAGGCCTGGAACGAGGCCACGGCGCAGCATTCGGCCGATGACCTGCAGCGGGCCGTTGAGGCGCAGCTGCAGGTACAGGAGCGCGAGCTACGCAGCGAGCGTGGCTTCACGGTCACCATGCCCGACTGTTTTCGCTGGCTGCGGGACCAGTGCTACCTAGCGCTACTAGAGCAGCACGAGCCTGTGCAGCCCTCAAAGCCTTCGTGGATGCTCTGAGATGAAGCTCTACGAACCACAAGCAGCCAACCACTTCGTGTTCGCCACCGTCTCGGTTGCCGCCCGAGAGGGCACGCCGCCGGACTACAAGGCCATCAGCGCCCAGTCCATTGACGCTGCCCTGAACCAGCTGGATGCGTCGCGGCTGCGCAGTGCCTACCCACACCCGCTTGGCCGCTACGACGAGTTCGGCCGTTACTGCACCTACACGCCACCGGTTGATGGCATTACGCCTGGTCGCTTTGTCCTCCACCCCTTGGCGGAGGAAGAGCACAAGCGGGAGCGGATCCACGCATGGCGTTGAAACGCATCAGCACCGAACTCGGTGCCCGCAAGCTCCTGCAGCACCTTGTTGCCAGCGGCCGCTGCCAGATCGAGCACTTCGACTATCCCCCAATCGGGCACGTCAACCCCGAGGCATACCGAAACCTGCTGCGTGACCCAGAACCGGAGGAAGCGGTAGCGATCAGCGATCCGCGTGACTACATCCCGGCCACTGGCGCCACACCGGCCGAGGAACCCGAGCTGCCGCTGACGCTGGAGCAGCCTTATGCGGAGGCGCCATGGTGACCCAGCTCTCGTTTGTCCTCCAGGGCGAAGCCAATAAGGATGACGGCATGAGCCGCGCCTGGGACGCGGCGAACACCAACTGGAAAGCAGCAGCCTGCGCCATCGTGCAGCACCTTGCTGCAACTCGCAGCGAGTTCACGACAGACGACGTGTGGGCACAGCTGGATCAGCTGGGCTTCACCACCCGCGAGCACCGCGCCATGGGTGCCGTGATGCGTGCAGCTGCGGTCGATGGCTGGATCGTCAAGACCGATCGCGTCACGCCAACGACGCGCCCCTGCGCCAACCGACGCCCCGTGGCGATTTGGCGTTCGCTGCGCACTAGGACTAGCTATGAGCAGACCTGCTGAGGCCGCCGTGACCCTGACCCCAACCGCAACCGCTTGGCTTCAACCCCTCAGCATCACCCGCGACGAGGCGCACATCTACCACCTCGCAGATGGCCACGTCTTCCCAATCAGCACCACTGGCCTGATCTCAGCTGTCACCAAGACCTCCACGCAGATGGAGGCCATCATGGCCAGCAAGCACATCTGGCAGCCGCGCGGTGATCTCGTTCACCTCGCCCTAGAG
>RGRP01000147.1 GCA_010021145.1 Candidatus Fonsibacter lacus | reverse complement strand
GAGCAGGAGACGACGCAGCGGATGTCAACAGCCATCAGATGATCTGTAGCGCTGTGATCTGGACGTTGTAACGGGTGGCCTTCGCTCCGCCGGTGATGATCACCTCAGCCGTGGCGGATGGTTCCGAGACCGGGAACCAGCTGGAGGATGCCGGCGTGCTGCTGATCGTGGTGTCGTACCAGCTGAGCAGGTCGCTGTAGGTTCCCGAGCTGATGTAGCCCTCAATCTGCCGGATCTTGTGCGCGGCGAGCGGGCCGGTGATGTAGGAGGTTCCAGCGGCAGTCAGGGCCACGGCAGGCCCGTCCCTGCGCGTCTCCATCGGCCTGGTGAGCGTCACGGTGCAGCTGCCCAGGGTGACGGTGCCCAGGCTCGGTGTGGTGGCCTCTGAGCTTTGCCGCGACTTCTCCTGCTCGCGCAGCAGCACCGCGAGCGCCTGGTTGGCATCCACCAGCGTGGCGCTGACCTGCAGGTAAGCGCCGACCTGCTCAGCGCTGGGCGGATCGGCAAACCAGCAGGCCAGGCTGGTGACCGACAGGCCATTGATGCTGGCGATTGTCAGGCTGACGGTGGTGCCGATGGTGCCGGAGCTGAGCGTATCGGCATCGGTGATGCGAGTGCCGCGCCAGGTGTCGTACACACCCACCAGCGAAGCCCACTGCGCCGGCGTGAGTAGGCCCGCGAGCCTGAAGGTGCGAGCGGTCAGGCCTGTGCGGGCCTCGCCCTCGTAGGCAAACGGCTGCGCAGTGAGGTTGCTGCAGCTGAAAGCGCCGATGGTGATGGTGTCGCTCATGATCAGACGCGCGGGAGAGGCACGGGTGTTGGGTTGCCTGGCAACTGCAGGTACACATTGGTGTCTTTGAGCGTGTTGTCAGCCGTTGCCTTTGTGTTTTCGCGAATGGCATCCTCAAGCTGCTTCTGTGCCGGTGCCAGCTGCTCGGCAAAGGCCGCAACGCGAAACAGCTTGTCTGGTGTGCTGATGTCGATGCCGGTGCGGATGATGCCGGCATCCACCTGCGGCTGAATAGCGGCCCGAGCTCGTGCGAGCTGCTGCTGCTGCAGCTGTGGCGTCAGGAACTCAAACCCACCGCGGAGGATGCCCTGTAGGTTGGCCTGCGCATTCTTGAGCGCATCGGCTGCCGTACGGGCGTTCTGCACCAGCGAGATGCCGGCATCAAGGTAGGCTTTGATCACACCGGCATTGGCTTCCTTGACTTTGGCCAGTAGGTTGTCTACATCGGCTGAATTACGCTTATTACCAGGCTTGGAAAGCTCTGCATTAAGCGCTGCTTCTGCCTGCGCTTGCTGCTGCCGTGCCGCCAGGATTGCCTGCTGATTCTGCAGCTGCGTCCGAGTGGTGCCCGAGATGCCTTCACCGGTGCGCAGCGACTGCAGCTCCAGCGCCAGCAGTTGCCGCTTGTAGCCCAACTCCTGCTGCAGGCCTTGTGCGGTGATGGCGTTCAGGGCTTGCTGTGCAGCGGCTTGGCGCTGGTTCTCCGCTGCTGCTGCCACTTCCTTTGGATCCGCTGCACGTGGCGGCGGCTTAAGCTCTACGCCGGCAGAAGTGCCGGAGCGACTTGATGGTGCTGGCACTTGCCCGCCTGCAGAAGTGCCGGAGCCACTTGATGGTGCTGGTTTATTGATTGCCGCCAGTTCTTTGGTAAGCAAATAATTTGTAATGTCGTTTGCTACGCCAGCAGCAGTTCCTTTAAATGTCTTGCCGTCATACTGGACCGTTACATCACCGAAAAAACCACTGCCGCCAAATGGTCCTATTGCATTTTGAACCAGATTTTGCGCTTGTGTTTGTCGCGCAAGCACCCTGTCCGGCGCCAGTGCTGATACTTTGTTTAGCTTTGATAGGATTTCATTAATGCTGTTAATAAAGCCGCCAAACAAAGGCTTAAGTGTTGTGTCTAGTGTAATGGCAAGGTTAGAGAAACCATTGCCGATCTGCTTTAAGCCACCGCTAATTGTTGCAGCGTTGATTTCAGCTGCTTTTCCGGCTTGACCTGCAGCTTGTGCTTGTTTGCCCAGCAGCTCGTTGTATTTAACCAATTTGTCATTTAACAACGGCTGAACAGCGGCTTGGGCCTCAACTGAACCGAGCAGAATGGCCAGCTTGTCAGCAGC
>RGRP01000146.1 GCA_010021145.1 Candidatus Fonsibacter lacus | reverse complement strand
GCAATCGCTTATGCTAAGCAAAATAACATTCAATTTGATCTTACAACGCACAAAAAAAATAAGCTCATTATTAAAGCTTATGCTGATAATTTTTTAAATAATGTTTAAAAGTTTTTTTTTTAATAAAAAATGGATCTTGTGGTCTTGGGGTGGAGGATTATTATTAATTTTTTCATTACTAGTCCAAGTATCAATAACTGTTAAAATAAATGAATGGTATAAAGGTTTCTATGATTTATTACAAAATGCTACAAAAAGTAATATTTCTGAATTTTGGAATAAAATTTATATTTTTTGTTATTTAGCGTTCCCTTATGTAATACTTGCAACTTTTACTGGATTTTTTACAAGAGTTTATTCTTTGCGTTGGCGCGAGGCTATGACTTTTGATTACATTCCGTTATGGAAAAATTCTAACGAAAGTATAGAAGGTGCATCACAAAGAATTCAAGAAGATACAAGTAGATTTGCAAAAATTGTAGAAAGCCTAGGACTTCAAGTTATTAGAGGTATCATGACTTTAATTGCTTTTATTCCTATACTTTGGGGACTTTCTTCTGGAATTCAAATAGAATTTTTAAAACAATTTCCAGGATCTTTAGTTTGGGTATCCTTATTAGTAAGTTTAGGTGGACTGATAATTAGTTGGTTTGTTGGAATTAAATTGCCAGGTCTTGAATATAATAATCAGAAAGTAGAAGCGTCATTTAGAAAAGAATTAGTATATGGAGAAGATGATCGATTAAAATACGCAAAACCTGATACTGTATTTGAATTATTTTCAGGAATTAAATTTAACTATCACCGACTTTTTTATAATTATGGTTATTTTGATGTATGGGTAAATTTATACGACCAATTTATGGTTATTGTTCCATATTTAGTAATGGCTCCAAGTCTGTTTTCAGGCATAATAACACTTGGAGTTATAGTGCAAGTTTCAAATGCATTTCAAAGAGTTCATAATAGTTTTTCTTTATTTATTCATCAATGGACTACAATTACTGAATTAAGGTCTATTTATAAAAGATTAGGCGAATTTGAAATTGCGATTGGTTATAAAAAAATTTAACCAGTATCTATTATATTTAATATTTTATCTTTTTTAAAAAACTTAAGCAGCATAGTGAATTTATCAATTGACAAATTGGCTTCCGTGTAAAAATCACTTTCATTTTTAGCTAATTCAAAAAGATGAGCGTGATACATAGGGTCTGCCACTATAAAATCTTTTTCACCGCTTTGTTTGTAACCAATAATATCTCCAAAACCTCTTAATTTTAAATCTTGTTCAGATATATAAAAACCATCATTAGAATCTTTAAGAATTTTAAGTCGCTTTTTACCATTCTCACTTATTGATTTTGAATATATTAAAATACATTCACCATCTTCATTTCCTCTACCAACTCTTCCTCTTAGTTGATGTAATTGAGCTAGACCAAATCTTTCTGAATTCTCAATTATAATTGTATTTGAATTTTGATTATCTACACCAACTTCTACTACTGTAGTTGATATTAGTATTGAAAATTTTTTATCTAAAAAATCTTTCATTACTTTAATTTTTTCATCATTTTTTAAATTACCGTGTAGTACAGAAATATTTTCAGGAAAATATTTTTTAAGATACTCAAATCTATCTATTACAGGAGTTAACTTAACTTTTTTGCTCTCTTCAATTAAAGGACAAATCCAATAAACTTGCTGTTTGGTTTCTATTTTTTTTTTTATTAAATTAATTAAATCAGGAATTTTATTCTCAGGAATAATATTTGTTATAATTTTAGTTTTTTTAAACGGTTTTTCTTTAAGTGTAGAAATATCCATATCACCATAAGTAGATAAAATTAGAGTTCTGGGAATTGGAGTAGCACTCATCAACAACACATCGCAGTTGTTGCCTCCTTTTTCTGAAAGATTTATTCTTTGTTTAACACCAAATTTATGTTGTTCATCTATAATAATTAAGCCTAAATTATTAAATGTTACACTTTCTTGGAATAAAGAATGAGTTCCTATTAAAAAATTAATTTTTCCATCAATAAGTTCTTTTTTAATTTCATTTTGTTTTTTCTTATTTATGCCGCTACTTAAAATTTCAACTTTAATATTCAATTTGTTTGATATTGATTGAATTAAATTTAAATGTTGTGTTGC
>RGRP01000145.1 GCA_010021145.1 Candidatus Fonsibacter lacus | reverse complement strand
CCGCTTAGATATTATACTAAAAGCCAAACACAAAAATTAAAAGAAAAGATTGGCACCGATAATGTAATTGTTGATTATGCGATGAGGTATGGCAATCCTAGTATAAAAAATAAATTAGAATTATTACAAAAAGAAGGATGTGAAAAAATTATTATTTTTCCTTTGTATCCACAATATGCGGCAGCGACCACAGCAACCGTCTGTGATGAGGTTTATAGAAACTTAATAAGAATGAGATGGCAGCCCAGTTTGCAAACTATTCCCCATTATGAAAGTGAACCATTATTTATTGATGCTCTTGTAAAAAGCATAAAAAAGAAAATCGCAGAAATTAAATGGAAGCCTGATTTAATCTTAGCCTCTTATCACGGAATACCAAAAAAATATTTTACAAAAGGGGATCCTTATCATTGTTATTGTCAAAAAACCACTCGCCTAATGAAAGAAAAATTTAAAGACATTCCTATCGAGACAACTTTTCAATCAAGGTTTGGACCAGAAGAATGGTTAACTCCTTATACGGACAAAACTTTAGAACAGCTTCCTGGCAAAGGAAAAAAAAATGTGCTTATGATATGTCCTGGATTTTCATCGGACTGTGTTGAAACTTTAGAAGAAATAGCAATCCAAGGAAAGGAAAGCTTTTTTGAAAATGGTGGAGAAAACTACGATGTCATTCCTTGTTTAAATGATAATGATGATCATATTAAAATGATGGAACATATTGTTAAAAAATATTTAATTAACTAATGAATTTATATTTAACGCTTAAAGCAATTCACATTATAGCTGTTATTTCTTGGATGGTAGGCCTTTTATATTTGCCAAGACTATTTGTTTATCATGTTGAAAATAATAGTCCTGAAGCTTCAAAAATTTTTAAAGTAATGGAAAAAAGATTAATGAAAATAATTATGAACCCAGCCATGATTGTTACTTGGTTGACTGGCCTGTCTGTTTTATGGATCTTAGGATTTAATAGTATTTTTTCTTTATGGTTATCTATTAAATTTTTATTTGTAATTATTCTTTCTGGTTATCATGGTTTTTTATCTAAATGTTTGAAGGATTTTGAATTAGAAAGAAATAAAAGAAGTTCTAAATTTTTTAGATTTATAAATGAAATACCAACTATAATACTGATAATCATTGTCTTTTTGGTTATTTTTAAACCTGCTTGAAATATAATTAATTATTGTTATATTCACTTCACACCTAAAAGTTTCACAAGACAATCCCAAATATAAATGAACCTACAAGAGTTAAAAAATAAAACCCCAGCTGATTTAATTTTAGAAGCTGAAAAGTTAGGAATCGAAAACCCAAGCACAATGCGTAAACAAGAAATCTTGTTTGCGATTCTTAAAAAATTTGCTGACAAAAATGAAAAAATTACTGGAAGCGGTGTTCTTGAAACATTACAAGATGGCTTTGGTTTTTTAAGAGCCACAGAGTCAAATTATTTACCAGGACCCGACGATATTTATGTAAGTCCGAGCCAAATTAGAAGATTTGGTCTTCGAAAAGGAGACACAGTTGAAGGAGAAATTAGAGCTCCAAAAGATTCAGAAAGATACTTTGCTCTTTTACAAGTTAGCAAAATAAATTTTGAAGATCCTGAAAAATCTAGAAATAAAATAAACTTTGATAACTTAACGCCTCTATATCCAGACGAGCGAATAAATTTAGAGGTTGAGTCTAGTAAAGCAGATAAAAAACCAGATTTAACAGCAAGATTAATTGATCTTGTAACTCCTATTGGAAAAGGTCAAAGAGCTTTAATCGTATCACCACCAAGAGCCGGCAAAACAGTCATACTTCAAAATATTGCGCACTCAATTACAGCAAACCATCCTGAGATTTATTTAATAGTTTTGCTAATCGATGAAAGACCTGAAGAAGTTACAGACATGCAAAGATCTGTAAAAGGCGAAGTTGTTAGTTCAACATTCGATGAGCCTGCAATGAGGCACGTGCAAGTGGCTGAGATGGTAATTGAAAAAGCAAAAAGATTAGCGGAACATAAAAAAGATGTGGTGATTTTATTAGACTCAATCACACGATTAGGAAGAGCTTATAACGCAGTTGTTCCAAGTTCAGGAAAAGTATTAACGGGCGGTGTTGATGCAAATGCATTACAAAGACCAAAAAGATTTTTTGGAGCCGCAAGAAATATTGAAGAGGGCGGAT
>RGRP01000144.1 GCA_010021145.1 Candidatus Fonsibacter lacus | reverse complement strand
TAAAATTAATAGTATGAATAACGATTTCGCTAATTATTATTTTGATTATATTGGAGCAACTGGGACACATACTATAAGCGATTATATTGATTATACCTCAAATATTTTAAATGATAAAATTAATAATATAGATTTTACAACCATCAATAGTAATATTACTAATTTAAGTAATCAAACTTATCATATAAATTCAAATAACCCTATGGCGTTGGTTAAATCAATAACTTATTCAGGAATACCTCATACTTATATTATTAATAGTAATATTAATGGAGAAATTAGATTTAATACATATTTCTCATATACAGCGACAGATGACCCTATTAATAACTACGCAGTTAAAATTGATAATTTTGGTAAATTGTATGTATATCATAAATATAATATTTTACAACCTACTTTTCCAGCGGGTTGGTATGATTTAGAGGGCGAAGTTTTAGGACTAAAAGCAGATGGTATAAATACAGACGCTCAATTATCAGCATTAGAAGTTTTTCAATATAACGCAACTAATCAAATTACAGCATTACAAGCATTAACAGGAGTTCAACAAGTTGAGATAGTCAATCTTCAAGAACAGGTTGAAATGCTTGGTTTTGTTAGTGGGAATGAGATGTATTTAATACAAGGGGCGCAAAATTTCGAAACATTAAGAGGTGCTTTCGCTCGTTTTTCTCAATTAATTTCTCTAAATTATAAAGATAGACTTTTACAAGCGACAACAGTAGGGATTGGTTTAGGAATACCAATTATTTTATCATCAGCGACAGACTATATGAATAGAGAATATTATTATCGTCTCGCTTCTAATTTCTCAAATGCTTATTTACCATCACTAACAACAGAACAAAGAAGAATTTTATACTCTTGTAATGATGATGGTTATAATTCCAATACGAGTAATTATAATTATTATACATGTAATTTAGGAATTATTCAAGGTTTTATTAATTCTAATATCACAAATCAGCAATTCATACCAAATTTAAATACAAATGAAATTAAATTTAATAATGTTGATTTATTTGATTATTTGCCTTATCAATCCCCAACACCATCAGGAGTTTATACAACGACCACAATAGACGCAAACACATTCGCATATACATTCACAGGAACAGGACAATTAATAGTCCCAAGAAATACAATTGTAGATATTCTTCTTGTTGGTGCTGGTGGTAGAGGTGGTATTAATATTTATGCTGGTGGAGGTGGTGCTGGTGAAGTTGTTTATTACCCCCAGTATCCAATTACCGCTGGGACTTATGATATAACAATTGGAATTGATAGTGCTACAACAGCAAATAGGATAAGTAAAATAACAAAAGCAGGAGTTAATCAATTAGTCGCTCTTGGTGGTGGTAATGGTGCTTACTGGAATTATGAATTCACAGCAGAAAGGACTTTCCCTCCAAAAGCATACACAAGCACAACAACACGAAGTGCTTCTACGATTATGGGGCGAAGTTGTCAAAAATATACGATGACATTAAACACAACTGGAATTACTTATGGAAGTGGGACTTATGAATTATATGTATCATCAGTTTATTCCACATCAACCTCTTATGATGGTTATAGAATGTTTGATTATGATAATACAACAACATTAAACAGATGGGCGGCGGCAGCAGGTCAATATTCATTAACAACTGGTGCTATTGGTCCTCTAACAACTCAGTATTTTGTTGATAATACTTATAAGGGAGATTGGTTTGTTATTAAATTACCTTATCCAATCGCTTTGACTAAATATACGATTTATCAAACAACAGGATTATTAGATAGAGCGCCTAAAAATTTTAGGGTTTATGGTAGTATTGCTGGAACTTCATTTAATCTACTTCAAGATATAACAGGTGCTACTTATACTTCAAGAATTTATACAAACACAGCACTTTCAACAAATACAACTCCTTATCAGTGGTATGCTTTCGTTGTCAATAATTTAGTAGGTGGAACAAATAGCACATTATTAGATATAGTTGAATTTAAATTATATGGTAAAGAACCTATTAATGTTTATTCTTCTTCTATTGGTTCTAGTGGTGGTGGTGGTTGGTATAATCCCAACCTTCCCGCGTTAGTTAAAAAAGGTTCAACTTTTGCTATATCACAAAACGCCCAATACTCAAAAGCAACAGCGGGTTATAATCCAGTTGATATAGGGGCGTTTTTTGGTGGTAGTGGTGGTAGTGCTACTGGAACTGGAAGATTTTCAACAACAATTACAGGAACAACTA
>RGRP01000143.1 GCA_010021145.1 Candidatus Fonsibacter lacus | reverse complement strand
CGACTGACCCTGAACGATGCTGTTCTGCAGGCCGATGAGCAGGCCCTCCAGCTTGGCCAGCCGGTCGACCAGGGTCATCATCGAAATGTCGCCGGGGTCTGCCATGACCTAGTTTTCCGGCTCCAGTGCGGCAACAAACGCGGCCGGCAGATGGCACGCCGTTGCCACCTGCTGAAAGCCAGGCGCTGCAGCAACAGCAGCAGGCACTGCCGCGCAGATAGCCAGCCATGACGCGCGGAAGTCTGTGATGTCACCCTGCTCTGCGCGGAGCACAGCTGATGCCAGGGCACTGGCTGCCACAGGAACCTCTACCAGTGCGTCGGCAAGGATTGCATTCAGGCCTGCCGACTCGATCGCCTGCGCCTTGAACGTGGCCCAGTCGGCTACTGGGACGGGTGGCGGCAGTGGCGTCACGTCCCATCCTCGGCTGACCACCAGCGCATTGAGATCAATGGTCTCGGTGGGCGTGATCTGCTCGGTGGCTGGGTCGTAGCTGGGCTGCGGTTCCTGGACGACGGTCAGCTCCAGGTAGCGCGGATCAAGACCCACCACGGGGCCGTCGTCGTCGCGGGGATAGGCGACGAGGGCAGAGGCGGTGGTGTCGTAGAGGATGCGGGTCATGGTTAGAAAGCAGCGGAGATGGCGCTGAGCAGGGTGGACACTCGCGAGTCCAGCAACGATAAGGTCAAAGATTCGCCAATGCTGTAGAACGCAATGCGACCGTTCGACCCAGTAATTCCAGAGTTGTCCAAGTCAATAAAAACGGCAATGTTTACAGAGCGTGGGGTTTGCGATGCCTGCGATACGTTGACAGTGCTAGAACCTGCTCGATAGTCAATGTTTGATGCGTTAGCGCGGGCTGCACCAATGAATCCGGTTGAACCGCCAATGCCTGAGACAATACCAGCGCCCGCCGTGCCTTGATTAACTTGAAAATATAATCCCCCGTTGCTGTTAAGTCGTCCGATGTTAGAAGCTCCCGAAAAAGAGGTGCCGCCGCCGATGTATTCCGGGTAAGTAACTGCTGTGCTGGTGGAAGCTGTCGACACATAAACCGACATATGTTTACTATTTTGCGGGTCGGCGTTGTTGTTGCGGTTGCTGTTCAGGTACTTCGTACTCCCATTCCCCACCAGCCCAGTTTTTCTGTTGTAGTCCCCACTTACGAAATTATTATTTGTCGGCGCCGTTCCAACCAGCGGCACCAGCGCTCCGCTGAGCGTCCGCGCTCCGGCCAAGATACACGATGCCTTGATCGCATACCAAATACCGTCAGCCTTGCAGCCGACGACAAACGCAGTAATTGCAGCTCTAGTGTCTGCTTCTAATGCTTGCCCGTCTGCCGTTTCTACGGCGGCAATGTAAGCATTGGCGTCAGCATCACCGAACCGATACGAGTTGATCAGCATACCTAAGCCCTCGTACCAATCAGCCAGACTTTGACGCTTGTCAACGTCATCGCGTAGGGCATTCGAAAAGTGACCTTGGCTGTGCCGGTGGTCAGATTGGTGGTCTCATCGCTGCAGGCAATGCCAATCTCAGCCGGCACTGCCGTCAGTGTCGAAAACGCTTGAGTGCCGGTGTGATTTGCGCGCGCCAGGTAGTAGGCGACATTGTTAGCGCCTAGTGCTGTCAGATTGGCCGTGAGGGGCTGGTAGGTGGTAGCTGCTGTGGCAGATGTAAGGAACGCAGCGTCGTTGCCGTTCAGCTTCTGAATCGCCTGCAGGATCGTATCGGTGGCCGCGACCGTCCCAGCGCCGCTGGTGTATCCGGTCAACACCTTGCCAATTACAGCGCTATTGCTCAGCGTGGTCGCAAACGATCCGGTGCCGCTGCCGGTCACCTCACCCGTGAGCGTGATCGTCTGGTCGCCGGTGTTGGTGCCGCTGATCGCATCCAGCTTTACCTTGTCGGCAGCAGACATCGAGCCGGCTGCGCTGGTGGTAGCCGCGCTGATCCCTACCGTCTGCGTGCCGCTGTTGTATGTGATCGGTGCCGTGGCACTTACTACGCCAGATGGGCCGGTGCTGCCCGTTGCGCCTGTATCACCTCGAGGAATGCTAAACGCCAGCACTGCCGCCGAACTGGTGCCGGTGTTCGTTACCGATGCCGAACTACCAGCTGCCCCCGTGGTGACGGTGCCAACTGAAACCGTCGCGGCTGCCCCAGCGCTGCCCGTGGCCCCAGTGCTGCCAGCTGGCCCAGTGCTGCCCGTCGCTCCGGCCGGCCCCACCAGGCTCACACCTGCAGGCCAGGCACCGGCTGCCTTCGGCCCGTAG
>RGRP01000142.1 GCA_010021145.1 Candidatus Fonsibacter lacus | reverse complement strand
AATAAATTTTATATTGGAGTTATGAGATCTGATGGTTCTGGTGAAAGATTATTAACTGAAAACTATTATCAAGAAGCACCATCTTGGGCACCTAATGGAAGAGTCCTTATATTTTATAGAGAGACTCCTACTGATAGTGGCGGGAGAGGAGGTGGAGCTAAATTATGGTCTATTGATTTAACAGGTTATAATGAGAGGTTAATTCAAACTCCAACCGACGCGTCTGATCCATCGTGGTCTGGTTTATTATCTGGAAAATAAACGACTAACTTATTAGTTGCATTAATCTACATATTAAAATATTTAAATATCTTTAAAATTAATAAAAAAAAAGGAACAATAATGTTATCTAACAAATTAAGTAAAGTTACCCTAGCCTTACTGGTAACTTTATTTTTAGGTGCTTGCGCAACTCAGCAACAAGCAACAACAACAACAACAACAAAAGGCGACGATGCCTATACTGGAACAGAAACAGTAAAATATTTAGCGGATGGAGTTCCAGATAGAGTATTTTTTTCAACTAATAAATCAGATTTAACTTCGGCTGCAACAGCAACTCTTGCAAAACAAGCAACTTATTTAAAAGCTAACCCAACTTTAAATGTAGTTCTTGAAGGTCATGCAGATGAAAGAGGAACTAGAGAATATAACCTGGCCCTTGGCGAAAGAAGAGCAACAGCTGCTAAAAATTATTTAATCAGTAATGGTGTTGCTGCTAATAGAATTAAAGTTATTAGTTACGGTAAAGAAAAACCTGCTAATCCAGCATCAAATGTTTTAGCTTGGTCACAAAACCGAAGAACAGTAACAGTTAAAACTAATTAATATTAAAAATTTATAAAAGACCCTAATGAGAAATTCATTAGGGTCTTTTTTTTGCCATTTAAATTAAATAAATTAATAGAATATGTTTTTTAAAAATAAATTCTTATTACAAATTTTAGTTATTATCTTTTTTGCAAATATTTCTTTTGCACAACAAGATAAGATGAATGAATTGTTAGATAAACTAGAAAAAATTCAAAAAGATATTCAAACTTTAGAAAAAGCAGTTTATAGCAAGAATGCTTCTCTACCATCAGATAATGTTATTGTAAATGAGGCGTTAACGCGCCAGTTAGCAAAAATTTCAGATTTGGAAAAGCAAATTCAACAATTAACCTCTAAATTTGAAGAGAATAATTTTAAGGTTCAACAATTATCAGATCAGTTAAGTAAAGTATCAAATGATAGTCAATTAAGATTACAGCAATTAGAAAATAACAAAACTGTTAGTGATAAAGTTAGTCCTCCAAAAGAGGTTATATTTGAAAAAGCTCCTGTAGTTAAAAAAAATGAAACTAATATTTTAAATTCAGAAGAGATGAATAAGGAAGAGGAAAATGTTATTCAAGAGCAGCCAGTTCAATCAGAAAATATTAAATTAAAAGAAAAAGTTAATAAACCTAAAACAAAAGTTTTGCCAAAAGTTTCAATTGCAGAACAGTATAAATATGCAATGAATATCATGAAAAGTGGAGATTTTGAAAAAGCGGAAATTGCTTTTAAAGAATTTGTAGATACTCATTCAAAACATGAGCTCGCAGGTAGCGCTCAATTTTGGTATGGAGAAACATTTTATATAAGACAACTTTATGAAGATGCGGCATCTGCATTTTTAGAAGGTTATCAAAAATACCCTAATAGCCCAAAAGCTCCTGAGAATTTATTAAAATTAGGAGTGACTCTTGCAGAACTCGGTGAGATTGAACAAGGTTGCAAGATGATTGTTAATTTAAAAAAAGCCTATCCTAAGACTGATGCAGCAATTTTACAAAAATCATCTTATGAAAAGAAAAGATTTAACTGTAGTTAGTCTTAAATTATTGGAAGATAAAAAAATAAATCAAATTTATTTTCGTTTTAGAGAAACTATTTCATCTTTTATTGGTAAAGAAAAATTCGCGATTGCAGTATCAGGTGGTAGCGATAGTTTAGCCTTAAGTATTCTTGCAAAATTATATTCTTTAGAAAATGACAATGACTTTGTAGCTTTAATTATTGATCATAAATTAAGAAAGGAATCTGCCAACGAGGCAAAGCAGACTTATAAAAATTTAACACAAAATAAAATTAAGGCTAAGATCTTAACTTATCGTGGTGAAAAATTTTCTTCCAACATTCAAAAAAAAGCAAGAGATTTACGATATGATTTATTTAAAAATTATTGTGCTAAAAATAAAATTAAATTTCTTATTCTTGCTCATCACCAAGATGATTTAATTGAAAATTTTTAT
>RGRP01000141.1 GCA_010021145.1 Candidatus Fonsibacter lacus | reverse complement strand
TTCAGTTTAACTTTTTATGCCAACACGGTCTAATAGCGTTGAACTATTTGTAAAAAAAATCTCTGACTACATGTCAGCAGACTATCTTTATGTGGATATAAATTCCTCTATTGAAGAGGTTGTAAAAGACTTACAGCGACAAAAAAAATCCACCGTTTTAATTAAAAAAGATAATAAGCTTGCAGGTATTATTACCGAGCAAGATATTGTCAGAAAAGTAACTTTCGCTTTAGAGCCTAGTAAAAAGGTTTCAGAAATAATGACGTCACCTGTGATTTTCGTTTATGAAGACGATTTGCTATTTCATGCTGTTGGTAAAATGAGAAAAAATAATCTTCGTCATTTACCAGTGATTAATATGAATTCACAAGTGGTGGGTGTCATTCACGCTCACAAAGCATTAGCAGCTGAACTTGGGGCGGTTACCCAAGAGATTGATAAGATGACTTTTGATGAATATGACGAAAGAGGTTTAATTCAAATTAAAAAACAACAAGTCCATCTTGCAGAAAGACTATTAAATGAAAAAATTTCATCCAACGATATTAGTTATTTATTAAGTTTCTTAAATAATGTCATTTACAGACGCTCGATCAGGATCGCTGAAAGAAAAATAAATGCAAAAAATATTATTAAGCAAATTCCAAATTATAGTGTTTTAGTGATGGGATCAGGCGGAAGAATGGAAAGCTTTTTACATCCCGATCAGGACAATGGCATTATTTATGAGACAAGTAAAACTGAAGATCCAAAAAAAGTAGATTTGTATTTTGAAGAACTTGCAAAAGAATTTACTAAATCCTTGGATACAGCTGGCATTCCTTTTTGCAAGGGAGATTTAATGGCAAGTAATTCTATGTGGAGGAAAAGCTTACCAGAATGGAAAGAGCAAGTACAAAGTTGGATTACTAATTTTAATGAGCAAAACTTAATTTACATTGATATGCTTTATGATTTTAGATCCGTGTATGGAAAGCCTGAACTTGCAGAAGATCTTAGAAATTTTATCTTTGATAAATTAGTAAATAATAAAATTCTAAAATTTTTATTTAAGAATGAAGAAAGTAGACGTGCAGGACTTACATTTTTTGGCGGTTTTAAACTTGAAAAGAATGATAAGGAAAATAAAGGATTATTAAACCTAAAAGGAGCAGGAACGCTTCCACTTATAGAGTCTGTTAGAATTTATTCCATTAAAAATCGGATTAATAAAAATACCACCGCTGCAAGGATTGAAGAGTTAAATAAAATTGGGGTATTTGACGATGATGAGACTGATTTTTTTCAAAGTGCTCATCAATTTTTAACCTATATTTTACTGAAGGATCAAGTCACTTCTGCTAAAGAAGGTAAGCCAATTAAAAATTTTATTGATCCAAAAAAACTTTTACAAAGAGAAAAAGATCTTCTTAAAATTTATTTAAAAAAAATTAATGAACTTAAAATAAGAGTTAAAGGAGATATTAGTGAAGAATATTTTTAATAGAATAAGATCTTTTTTAGATAATAGAAAAGCTTTAAAACAGCTTAATATTAATGATGCAATTTTTACTGTCCTGGATACTGAAACGACAGGCCTGAATGTTAATGAAGGGCATAAAATTGTATCAGTGGGTGGAATTAAAATTAAAAGTTATCAACTTTTAGAAGATCAAATTTTAGACGAATTAATCAATCCTGAGCGTGATATTCCATTTGCTTCTAGAAATATTCATTACATCAGTGATGATCAGGTAAAAGATAAACCTAATATTTATCAATTAGAAAAAAAAATAAGTAATTTTTTAGAAAATACTATTTTAGTAGGCCATAACGTTGATTTTGATATTGGCTTTATTAAAAAAAATGCTGCAAAAACATCCCTTGCAGTGACTGTAAAAAAAATTCCAAGTATCGACACCATCTTACTTGCAGCAGGTCTTTATCCAAGTCTTGAAAGTTATGAACTATCTTTTTTATGCGATCATTTTAGAATTAAAACTTTTGATCAGATAAGACATTCTGCTTTAGGAGATGCTATTATTACTGCAAGATTATTTTTATTTTTATTAGATACTGCAAAAAATAGAAATAACGTTCACAGCATTGGAGAATTAATAAATCTGTGTAAGCAAGGACGACAAATTCATTATTTAATGAAAAATTTTAACAAGATTCACTAAATAAGATTTTTATTTTTATTAGCCCTTCATTCCGAAGTAAGTCAGGCCAAGAAGACCCACGCATACTACGATGATTATAAATGTTGTCATTAATTGTTCCCCTTATTTTATTTTGATG
>RGRP01000015.1 GCA_010021145.1 Candidatus Fonsibacter lacus | reverse complement strand
GAAATGGGACGCGTTGCGTTTATGGATATTGGACTAAAGGTAACTAAATTTTTTGGTCGTATTCGCCAATTTTCCCGGTCTTTTGTAATAAATTATCAATAAAATCAAAGATCTTTTTCTTTCGTTCATTTGATGTTGGACTTTCAGTTACCACAACTAAAGATGGTTTATTAGATGAGGCTCTTATTAACCCCCAAGATCCATCATCTAATGAAAAACGTACGCCATTAACAGTTAAAATATCCGTAATAGATTGATTGTCTATTTTTGTATTTTTAAGTTTTAATACTTCCACTTGTTTAATTAAATCTTCAACTACTAGATACTTTTCTTCATCTTTGCAAAATGGGGCCATAGTAGGCGTTTGATAGGTTTTTGGTAATTCATTAATTATTTCATTCATTTTTTTATTCTGATCATTAAGCAAATGACAAACCTGAAGCGCCGAATTAATCCCATCATCATAACCATATCCCAATGGTTTGTTAAAAAAGAAGTGACCACTTTTTTCAAATCCAGCAAGTGCCTTTATCTGATTAACTTTTCTTTTAATATGGGAGTGTCCGGTTTTCCAATAGATAGTCTCGCAGTTGTTTTCTTTTAGAATTTTATCTTTAGCAAATAGACCAGTAGACTTAACATCTACTATAAATTTAGATCCTTTATATTTAGGGGCAAGGTTTCGGGCTATTAAAAGTCCAATTTTATCTGAAAATATTTCCTCTCCTTTGTTGTCAATGACACCAACTCTATCTCCATCTCCATCGAAACCAAAACCTACATCTGCATTATTATCTTTTACAGCTTTTGCAATTGCATGTAACATTTCTAAATCTTCAGGATTTGGATTATATTTAGGAAAAGTAAAATCTAGATTACAGTCTAATTCTATAACTTCACAACCAATTCCTCTTAAAATTTGAGGAGCGAATACTCCAGCAGTTCCATTTCCGCAGGCAACAACAGCTTTAATTTTTTTTTGTATTTTATTTTTTGATATTAAATTATTTATATAAACTTCTTTAAATCCTTTAATTTCTTTATATGAACCTTTATCAAATTTAAATTTTTGATTTAAAACAATATCTTTAAGTTCATTCATTTCTTCTGGGGCATGAGTTAATCCCTTTTCAATTCCCATTTTAACTCCAGTCCAGCCATTTTCGTTATGACTTGCTGTAACCATAGCAACTCCATCAGCATTAAGTTCAAACTGTGCAAAATAAACCATAGGCGAAAGAGACAGGCCTACATCTTCAACTAGACAACCAGCTAATACCAGCCCTTCTGCTAGGGATTTTTTTATTTCTTCGCTGTATGAACGATAGTCGTGACCAATAATTACTCTTGGATTTTTTTTTGTTCTATTTGTAATTTGAGTTCCAAGGCCTATACCTAAATTTTTTATTCCTTCTAGATTAATGTCTTTTGGATACAACCATCTCGCGTCGTATTCTCTAAATCCATTTTTATTTATGTTAATATTCTTAGAATTCATTAAAAAAATTAATTGTTATTTTTTAATGGTTTATCAAAATTAATTTTTTTTATTTGACTTTTTTATAGTGTTCTATTAATGTTCTATTGATGTGTACTTATTAATAGTATATTCATGATTTTGTAACACAACATGTAGTTGTTTTACCATAAAAATCTAATAAAATATAGAGTTATGCAAGATAATTTGGCTTTAGCCATCAAGAATCTCGTTTTGGATAAAGGAATCGACATTCCAACATCAACTCCAAAATCTAACGTTCAAGATCTAAAAAAACCAGATCTTTTTTCTCTAACTAAAGAAACAGAATTATTTCAAAATGAAAAAGGCATCACAATTAAAATTGATCGTTCAAAAGATTCTAAATTAACAAATTTTGGTAAAGCAACTTTAGATGACAGATATTTAGCTGAAGGGGAGTCTTACCAAGATTTATTTGCCAGAGTTGCAGCGAACTATGCAGATAATAATTTGCATGCACAAAGAATTTATAATTACATTAGTAATCTTTGGTTTATGCCAGCGACACCTGTTTTATCAAATGCGGGAACTGATAGAGGATTGCCAATATCTTGTTTCTTAAACGAAGCCAATGACAGCTTAGACGGAATTTTAGATCTTTGGTCTGAAAACGTTTGGCTTGCAGCAAGAGGTGGAGGAATAGGAAGTTACTGGGGAAATTTAAGATCTATTGGTGAAAAAATTGGAAGAGTTGGAAAAACTTCAGGAATTATTCCCTTTATTAAAGTGATGGATTCTTTGACGTTAGCAATTAGCCAAGGATCTTTACGAAGAGGCTCTGCTGCTTGTTACTTGCAAATTGACCATCCCGAGATTGAAGAATTTATTGAAATGAGAAGACCAACCGGAGGAGATCCAAATAGAAAAGCATTAAATCTTCATCATGGCGTTTTAGTAACAGATGCTTTTATGAGAGCTGTTGAATTAGATGAACAGTGGGCACTTAAGAGTCCTTATGATGGAACTGTTCAAGCAACAATTTCTGCAAGAAATTTATGGATTAGACTTTTAACTGCGAGAGTTGAAACAGGTGAGCCGTATATTATTTTTATAGATACTGTTAACAGAATGATCCCTCAACATCACAAGCTTGCAGGACTAACTGTTAAGACTTCAAATTTATGTTCTGAAATTACTTTACCGACAGGAGTTGATAAGAATGGAAAAGATAGAACAGCTGTTTGTTGTTTATCTTCAATAAATTTAGAAACATACGATGAGTGGAAGGATGACAAAAATTTTGTTGAAGACATTATGAGATTTTTAGATAACATTTTAAGTGAGTTTATAGAAAAAGCTCCCGACTCTTTTAAGGATGCAAAATATTCAGCTTATCGTGAAAGAAGCGTTGGTCTTGGTGTGATGGGATTTCATTCGTTCTTGCAAAAAAATTTAATTCCTTTTGAATCTGTAATGGCAAAAGTTTGGAATACAAAAATATTTAAATATATTGATCAAGAAGTTAATAAAGCTTCAAAAAAACTTGCAGAAGAAAGAGGACCTTGTCCTGATGCAAAAGATTACGGAATAATGGAGAGATTTTCTAATAAAACTGCAATAGCCCCAACTGCTTCAATTTCCATTATTTGTGGCGGTTCATCACCAGGAATTGAACCTATCGCTGGAAATAGCTACACCCACAAAACATTGTCAGGTTCTTTTAATGTTAGAAATAAATTTTTAGAAGAAGTTCTTAATAAGTACGGAAAAAATAATAACGAGACTTGGTCTTCAATTACCACAAGCCAAGGATCTGTTCAGCATTTAGATTTTTTAACTCAAGAAGAAAAAGACGTATTTAAAACTGCCTTTGAATTAGATCAGCGTTGGTTAATTGATCTTTCCGCAGATAGAACGCCGTATATTTCACAAGCCCAATCTTTAAATATATTTCTACCAGCAGATGTTCATAAAAAAGATTTACATCAAATTCACTTCCAGTCTTGGAAGAAAGGATTAAAGAGTCTTTACTACTGTAGGTCGAAATCTATACAGAGAGCAGAAGTTGTAAGCAAAAGTTTTGTTGCAAGCACAACAGAAAAAACACAAAATGAAGAACCTAAAAATTATGAGGAATGTTTGTCATGTCAGTAGCCGTTAAAATTCAAGATAAAATCATCGATAAAAATTATTGTGATACACAAGGATTATTAAAAGATAATCCAGTTTATAAACCCTTTAGATATCCATGGTGTTATGATGCATGGTTAACTCAACAAAGAATTCATTGGTTACCAGAAGAGGTTCCATTATCAGAAGATATTAGAGATTGGCAAAAAAAATTAACCCAAAGTGAAAAAAATTTACTTACTCAGATTTTTAGATTTTTTACCCAAGCAGACGTTGAAGTAAATAATTGTTATCTTAGACATTACACAAGTGTATTTAAGCCGACAGAAGTTTTAATGATGATGACCGCCTTTTCAGCAATGGAAACAATTCATATCGCTGCTTATTCTCATTTATTAGATACTATTGGAATGCCAGATTCAGAATACTCTGCATTTTTAAAATATAAAGAAATGAAAGATAAGTATGACTATATGCAGAATTTTAACACAAACAATAAGCGTGAGATTGCTAAAACTGTAGCAGTATTTAGTGCCTTCACAGAAGGCCTTCAGTTGTTTGCAAGCTTTGCAATCCTACTTAACTTTCCTAGATTTAATAAAATGAAAGGTATGGGCCAAATTGTTACTTGGTCAGTAAGAGATGAGACGCTTCATTGTAATTCAATGATTAAAATCTTTAATACTTTTTGTGATGAAAACCCAGGATTGTTAGATGAAAGTTTAAAAAAAGAAATCTATGATGCTTGCAGAACAATTGTACACCATGAAGATGCTTTTATCGATCTAGCATTTGAAATGGGTGATATTGAAGGCTTAACAGCTCAGCAAGTTAAAGATTATATCAGATGGATTGCAAATCGCAGATTATCTCAATTACGCTTAAAAGAGATTTATGAAGTAAAAGAGAACCCATTAACTTGGTTAGATGACATGTTGAATGGTGTAGAACATATGAATTTTTTTGAAGGTAGAGCAACAGAGTACTCTAAAGCTTCCACAAAAGGTTCTTGGGTTGAAGCTTTTGAATTTACTAAGTAAATAAAAGTTATCTTTTATCTATTGTTTGGACTTTTCGATGTGCTGACCCAATATATTTTGAAAGAGGTCTAATTAATCTATTATCTTTTAATTGTTCGTTGACGTGAGCAGCCCAACCTGTAATTCTTGAAATTACAAAAATTGGGGTAAAAAAATCAACATCGAATCCCATTAAGTAATAAGTAGGTCCTGATGGAAAATCTAAATTTGGAAATATATTTTTTTCTTTAATCATAGTTTGTTCCAATATCTTAGAAATTTTAGGAAATTTTTCATTTTTATAAAACTCTGCAGTTTTATAATAATACTTAGTCATTGTTGGCACTCTAGAATCTCCTTTTTTATAAACACGGTGACCAAAACCAATAATTAAATCCTTATTTTTTATTTTATTAAGAATATATTTCTCTGCATTTTCTGGTTCTTTAATATCAAAGAACATCTCCATAACCGCTTCATTTGCTCCACCATGCAATGGACCTTTTAAAGCACAAATTCCTCCAACGATCGCACTATGGATATCGGCAAGTGTACTTGTAACAACTCGCGATGCAAAAGTTGAAGCGTTAAAACTATGTTCGGCATATAAAATTAACGACACATCAAATGCCTTTATAACATCTTTACTTGGAATTTTTCCAAAACACATGTGAAAAAAGTTTTCACTAAAGCTTAAATCTTTTTTTGGATCTATTATATCTAATCCTTTTCTTGTTCTAAAATTAGCCGCAACTGCTGTTGGAGTTTTTGCAAAAATTTTTATAAATTTATTGTAATTAGCTTCTATAGTATTTGTTACTGTTTCAACGTCCTCTAAACCTAAATGACTAACAGATGTTCTAGTTGTATCCATAGGATGAGCGTTTTTTGGATAGTTTTGAATAACCTTTTTTAAATTTGAACTAATTTCTCTATTCTTTCTTTCTTCCTCTTCAAATTTATTTAGTTGAGATTTGTTAGGAAGTTCGCTATTTAATAATAAATAGGCAACCTCTTCAAAACTGCATATTTCAGCAAGATCCTGAACTGCATAACCTCTGTAAGTTAAAGAATTAATGTCAGGCATTACTTCTGAAACTTTAGTTTCATCAGCAATAACGCCAACTAGCCCTTTTTTAATTTCAATTTCAGCCATTATTCATGTCCTTTTTTGGAAAAATTAAATATAGAACTATCAAATTCATTATATTTCTCATATTCAACTAACTCATATAATCTTTTTCTAGTTTGCATTTTATCAATCACATTATTTTGATGCCCATCCTTAAATATCTGTCTTAATCCGTCTTCAACATTTTTTAACGCTAATCTTTGTGTTGTTACTGGATAAATAACTAAATTATATCCAAGGTTATTAAGCTCTTTAGCAGAAAGTAATTTAGATTTTCCAAATTCAGTCATATTAGCAAGCAAATAAACTTTTGTAGCTTTTCTCATTTTTTGAAATTCTTTTTCATCTTTTAAAGCCTCAGGAAAAATCATATCTGCTCCAGCATCAACATAAGCTTTTACTCTTGAAATTGTTTTCTCTAAACCTTCTACTGCATTTGCATCCGTTCTAGCTATAATTAAAAAATTTTTATCTTTTCTAGCTTTTACTGCTGATTTAATTTTTTTAACCATCTCACTGACACTAACAACATCTTTGTTGTCTAAGTGACCGCATCTTTTAGGATTAACCTGATCCTCAATGTGACAACCTGAAATTCCAAAATTTTCAAATGTTTCAATGGTTCGTGCACAATTCATTGGTTCACCAAATCCAGTATCAGCATCAACAATTGAAGGTAAATTTGTAACCCTTGCAATTTGTTCTGCTCGATAAGAAACTTCAGTTAACGTTGTAAGCCCAATGTCCGGAACTCCCAAGTCGTTAGCCATAACAGCACCTGATATATAAACACCCTCATAACCAATTTCTTCAATTAATTTTGCAACTAAAGGGTTATATGCTCCTGGAAAGCGTATAAGTTTTCCTGATTTTAATTTTTTTTGTAGATCAGCTCTTTTTTCTGCAGGTGTTTTTTTAACAAAATACATAATTAATTCAAAAATTTCATTTTAGATAATATTCCATTCATTTCAGTAAAGTCATTAATAAAATGATTATGATAAATACTATTTTGATCTTTTTCAGTATAGCCACCTTTTACCAAAATAAAATTAACTTTTGCCACTCTTGCAGTTTCAGCATCAGTTTCGCTATCACCTACCATAATACTATCTTCTTTTTTAACGTCTAAAATTTCTAATATATTTGTTAGGTGCCTAGGGTCTGGTTTTCTATATTCAAAAGTATCAGCTCCTGCGATGTAGTCAAAAAATTCAATAAGATTAATTTCTTTAAGAAGTTTTTTGGCCAAAGACTCCATTTTATTTGTGCAAATAGCAAAATTAATTTTTTGAGATTTTCCCCAAACAAGAAAATTATTAACCCCTTTAATAATTTGCGATTTTTTTGAAATATTATCTCTATAGTAATTAATATATTCTTCCGTCATTTTTTTATGAATATTTTGGTCAAATTTTTTATCTTCTTCTTTTAAAGAGCTTAAAATCATATTAGCAGCGCCTCTACCAGCTAAGTGGCGTATATCTGTGAGTGGTTTTTGATGATAACCAAATTTTTGCATTACATAATTATGAGCGTCCATTAAATCAGGAGCAGAGTCTACTAGAGTTCCATCTAGATCAAAAACGATTGCTTTACTCATAAATTTATTGAAAAAATTAGTAGTTAAAAGAAATAATTTGTGAGTTAAATTATTAAAATCATTACTATAGTAACATTGCTCAAATAGCAATAAATCATAAATTTTATTAAAGTTATTTACAAAATTAATTATGATTGAATCTGAAAAATTATTACAAAATAAAATTAAAAAATTAGCGATTAAAAAAGGAGTTAAATTAATTTCTCCAGACTCAATTTATTTATCTTCAGATACAAAATTTGGAAAAAATATTTTAATTGAACCCTATGTAGTCATTGGCAAAGGCGTTAAGATTGGTAGTAATGTTAAAATTCTAAGTTTTTCTTATATAGAAAAAACAAAAATTGGTAATAATGTAACGATTGGACCATTTGCAAGATTAAGACCTGATACAGTTTTAGAGAATAATTCTAAAATTGGGAATTTTGTTGAAATTAAAAAATCTAGAGTTGGAAAGTATTCCAAAGTTAATCATTTAAGCTACATCGGAGATTCAGTATTAGGAAAGAATGTTAATGTAGGAGCCGGAACAATCACTTGTAATTATGATGGTAGAAATAAATACAAAACTAAAATTTTAGATAATGCTTTTATAGGATCCAATAGTTCTTTAGTTGCTCCGGTAAAAATAGGAAAGAATACAGTGATTGGCGCAGGATCAACTATAACTAAAAATGTAAAAGATAATACCCTTGCTTTAAGCAGAATTTCTCAAAGAGAATTTAAGAAAAGAAAAAAATAAAAATAATTTATGTGCGGTATTATTGGTATTGCCAGTTATAGAGATATTTCAAAACAAATTTTAGAATCTTTAAAGAAACTTGAATATCGTGGCTATGACTCTGCTGGTATATCTACAATTTATAATGAAGAAATAGTAGAGAATAAATGTGCTGGCAAAGTTTCTGATTTAGAAAAATTAATTAAAAAAACATCATTGTCGGGGACTATTGGAATTGGCCACGTTCGCTGGGCTACTCATGGAGTTCCAAATCAAGCAAATGCTCACCCACATTCCTCAGAAGAAGTTTCAGTTGTTCATAATGGAATTATTGAAAATTCTGCAATTATTAAAAAAGAACTAATAGAAAAAGGACATATTTTTAAGTCTCAAACAGATACCGAAGTAGTGACACATCTTATTACAGAGAATTTAAAAAAAATGAATTATTTAGATTCTGTATTTGAAGCCTTAAAAAAATTAGAAGGAAGTTTTGCGTTAGGAATAATTTTCAAAAAATTTAATAACTTAATTGTAGGAGCAAGAAGAGGAAGCCCACTAGCAGTTGGTTATGCAGATAAAGAAAAATTTATTGGCTCAGATTCTTATGCTTTAAACTCTATGACAAAAGAAGTTTCATATCTTGATGATGGAGATGTATGTGTTTTAACCAAAGATAAAATTGAATTCTTTGATAAAAACAGAAAAAAAATTGAAAAAAAAATACATAAATTGGTTAATGAAGAGGGAATTTATAATAAAGGAAGTTTTAAAGATTTTATGTCTAAAGAAATTTCTGAACAACCAGAAATTATTAAAAAATGCGTAAATGAATATCTAGATAAGTTAAGAAAAGAAATTAATATAGTTAACTTTCCAATTGACCCAAAAAAAATAAAAAAAGTTAATTTAATAGCGTGCGGAACAGCTTATCATGCTTGTGTAGTTGGAAAATATTGGTTCGAAGAATTTACTAATCTGGATACAAGCGTAGATGTTGCCTCGGAATTCAGATACAGAAATAATAAAATAAAAGTAGATGAACTTTATATTTTTGTATCACAATCAGGAGAAACAGCTGACACGATTGCCGCATTAGATTTTTGTAAGAAAAATGGAGCAAAAACTTGCTCGATAGTAAATGTTACTGAAAGTTCATTATCAAGATTATCAGATCTAGTTTTACCAATTCATGTTGGTCCAGAAGTGGGTGTTGCCTCTACAAAAGCATTTACGGGACAGATTCTAGTGCTTCTATTGTTTATTTTAAAAACCGCAAGATTAAGAAATGAAATAAAAGAAGATGAATATTTAACTATTATTAAAGATTTGGAAAATATTCATTCTAATGTCGCATTAATTTTAAATAAAAAAAAATTAATTGAAGAATTAGCTGTTGATTTTATAGATATCAAAGGTTCTATGTTTTTAGGAAGAGGTCTTTCTTATCCCATTGCATTAGAAGGCGCTCTAAAATTCAAAGAACTTACTTATCTTCACGCCGAAGGTTATCCTGCTGGTGAAATGAAGCATGGTCCTTTAGCTTTAGTTGAAAATGGTATGCCTGTTATTGTTATTGCACCCAAAGATCGATTTTATGAAAAAACAATTTCTAATATGCAAGAAGTTATCGCAAGAGGTGGAAAAATTTTATTAATTTCTGATCACGCAGAAGAAGTTGCAACTAGCGAAAATATTTGGTCGGAAATAAGAATTCCAAAAATTCATAAATTTCTTTCTCCTTTTTTAAGTAATATTCCTTTGCAGTTACTCGCTTATTATGTTGCTTTAAAAAAAGGTAACGACATAGATAAGCCAAGAAATTTAGCTAAATCTGTTACTGTCGAATAATTTATTCTTGTAGGCTTAGAACACTCTATATATATACTGTAGGTTGAATATGAAAAATTGGAAACCAGATTCTTGGAGAGCAAAAACTGCAAAGCATTTACCGGTTTATGAAAATGAAGGTAAATTAAAAGAAGTTTTAAAGGAAATTTCAAAATTTCCACCGCTTGTTTTTGCGGGAGAAACTCGCACGCTTAAACATATGTTAGGTGAAGTAAGCGAAGGAAAAGCATTTTTATTTCAAGGAGGAGATTGTGCTGAGAGTTTTGAAGAATTTCATCCAGACAATATTAGAGATTTATTTAAAGTCATTTTGCAGGTTTCTTTAATACTTACTGTTTCATCGCATTTACCAATAGTAAAAATAGGTAGAGTCGCAGGTCAATTTTCTAAACCAAGAAGTTCTTCTACAGAAGTTGTAAATGGAAAAGAACTTCCTAGTTACCTAGGAGATAATATTAATGGAATGAAATTTGATGAGGAATCTAGAAAACCAGATCCTGCAAGATTATTAAAATCTTATTCACAATCTGCATCAACATTAAATTTATTAAGGGCATTTTCCCAAGGAGGATTTGCTGATTTAAGTAAAGTGCACTTATGGAATATGGACTTTGTAAACAAAAGTGCTGATAAAAAATTTAAAGAAATTCAAAATAAAGTTATGGAAGCTTTAAATTTTATGCATGCTTGCGGTATAACGATAGAGCAAAATAGAAGATTAAGAACTGTTAATTTTTATACCAGTCATGAAGCTTTGCATCTTCCTTATGAAGAAGCTATGACTCGAGTAGACTCAACCACAGGCGAACATCATGACACTTCGGCACATTTTTTATGGATTGGAGATCGTACTAGACAAATAGATGGCGCTCATGTGGAATTTTGCAGAGGAATTAAAAATCCAATAGGCATTAAATGTGGACCTAGTTTAGATCCAAAGGAATTGATTAAGTTAATTGATGTGTTGAATCCAGAAGATGAAACTGGAAGAATAACTTTAATAGCTAGATTCGGTCATGATAAAGTTGAAAAATTTTTACCTAAGCTTATTCAGTCTGTTAAAAAATCAAATAAAAAAGTAATTTGGTCTTGCGACCCTATGCATGGCAATACTATCAAATCTACGACCGGATTTAAAACGAGACCATTTAAAGATATAATTTCCGAAGTAAAAAGTTTCTTCGATGTACACCAAGGAGAAGGTACTTACGCCGGCGGACTTCATATCGAAATGACCGGAAAGAATGTAACAGAATGTATTGGTGGAGCGCAAAATATTACTGATAAAGATTTATCAAGTAGATACCATACGCATTGCGATCCTAGACTGAACGCAAATCAAGCAATTGAGTTGGCTTTCCTTATTTCAGAAGAAATCAAGAAAAATTCTAAATACTCAATAAATTCCATTAGAAAAGCTTCTTAAAAATTATTTTTAATAATTTTTTTGCTTCAAACTTAAAAAAAAGTAAAAATATTATGATGACAGCAGCAGATAGAATTCAATTTATAAAAGACTGGATTAAAAACTATTGTAATTCAATGGAAAAAAAACCTGACTGCTTAGTCGTCGGGGTTTCAGGAGGAATTGATTCTGCTGTCGTAAGTACAATTTCTTCAATGACAGGCATGAAGGTCAAGGCATTATCAATGCCTATTAGACAATTAAAATTTCAAGATGATTTAAGTAAAGCACATCTAAAATGGTTAAAAAGTAAATTTTCTAATGTTGACGAAGTCATTATTAATTTAGATGAAGTTTTTAATAGTTTCGAAAAAACTTTAGGACAATTTGATAATGAACTTGCTTTTGCTAATTCTAGAGCAAGATTACGAATGGCTACTCTTTATCAAGTAGCAGGCGCAAATAATGGAATTGTTGTTGGTACAGGAAATAAAATAGAGGATTTTGGTGTTGGTTTTTTTACAAAATATGGAGATGGGGGAGTAGATATCTCTCCAATTGCAGATTGTTTAAAATCACAAGTGTGGGAAATGGGTAAAGAACTTAAAATATTGGAAGATATTATTAATGCAGCACCCACGGATGGATTATGGTCAGATGGAAGAACCGATGAACGACAATTGGGAATGTCCTATGAGGATTTAGAAAAAGCCATGTTAAATCCAAAAGATAAAAACTATGAAAAATATTTAAAAATTAGAAAAAGAAATCTTCATAAAATGAATTTGATTCCAATTTGTAAATTTGACAATCATGAATAGTTTAAAAATTTACAACACTTTAAGCAAAGCAAAAGAAGAATTTATTCCTTTAAATAAAAATTTAATTGGAATGTATGTATGCGGTCCAACTGTTTATGATGATCCTCATATTGGCAATGCCAGACCTTTAATTATTTTTGATCTTGTATATAGAATTTTAATTAAAAAATTTGGAAAGAATAAAGTTAATTATGTTAGAAATATCACTGACATAGACGACAAAATCATACAAAGAGCTAATGAATTAAAAATTAATATTGGTGAGCTTACAAAAAGCATCACAGATATTTTTTTAGCTGATTGTAAATATTTAAATTGTTTAAATCCAAATCATCAACCAAAAGCTACTGATCATATAACGGCTATGATTCAAATGATTGAAAATTTACTAACTAAAAAATTTGCATATATTAAAGATGGTAATGTTTATTTTAATGTAAACAAATTTAAAGATTATGGAAAATTATCAAATAAAAATCCACAAGAATTAATTTCTGGATCAAGAGTAGAAATTTCAGAGTTAAAAAATAACCCATTAGATTTTGTTT
>RGRP01000140.1 GCA_010021145.1 Candidatus Fonsibacter lacus | reverse complement strand
TTTATTTTTTAAAAAAAAAGATGATATTTTACTTTCTGCTTTCTGAAGTGACGTATTTATATTTAAAAAATCTCTAATAATTCTAACATTCTTCTTTCCTTTATAGTCATCTCTAGGATCTTTAATTTTTTTATTAAAACGTTTAATAATTTCAGAAACGGTTCTTCCTCCAATTATAGTATTGGGATCTAATTTTTCTAAATCTTCAAGTCTTTGTTTGTCCAATTTAATTGCTTTTTGATCTAGATCATAATTTGTCTCTAGCCTTTTCAACATATCTTCAAAATATTCCATTCTAGGGAAATTTTTTACTAATCTTAACTTCCATCTAGCAGGAAGCTCCAAAGATTCGACTAAAATTTTAAATAAACCAACATCACCTAAGATAACTTCTAAATTGTTAATTTTTTTTAATGGTTCTAATATAGAATTAATCAAAATATTTTCTGATTTATTACTTTTAGAATTAATAATTTCGCAGCCTATTTGATCAAAAACTTTTAAATCTCCTTCTTTGTTTAATCGATAAGCACTTCCAAAGTAACAGTACTTTTCTTCATTATTTTTTTTTTCCTGAATATATTTTAATGCTGTTGAAACTGTTAGATCGGGACGTAAGCTAATTTCTTTTCCAAATAAATCTTTATAGGTTAATGTAAATTTTTTAAATTGCTCCCCTGATCTCTCAGTTAATAAATTAGTGTCAATTAACAGATCTAAATCTGTAAAATTAAATTTATTTTTTTTAAAATTACTTAATATTTTTTTAGAAAGATCTTCTTTTAATTTCTTTTTTTCTAAACCCTGTTTCATTATTTAATCTCATTTAAAAGTTGATCTAATGCTACTGTTTTTTGTGATCCAGAGGATTCTTTCCAATCATCTCTATCTTTTAGAGAATCGGACATTTGCTTGCCAATTTCTAAATTTTTAATTGTGACTGAATTTTTGCTTACCTCATCATCTCCACATAAAATGACATAATTACATCCTCGTTTATCAGCATATTTTAATTGGGATTTTATATTTGCGCTTCCTGAATAAATCTCAGCACTAATATTTTTTGTTCTTAGTAAATTTAAAATCTTAACATAGTAATCCATGTATTTTTCATCAAAAACACATATTAAAATTGGATTTTGTTTTTCCACTTTAATTTTCTTTTTTTGAAGAATGGCATAAATTAGACGATCAAGACCAACTGAAATACCTGTTGAAGGACAATCTTGATTATTAAAACGTTTTACAAGATCATCGTATCTACCTCCGCCTCCGATTGATCCAAATTCAATCTCTTCTCCTTTATTATTTGTAACTCCAAATGTAATATTAGCCTCAAAAATAGGGCCCGTGTAATATTCAAGTCCTCTAACAACTGTAGGGTCAAAAATATAATTATCGAATTTTAACAATGAAAAATATTTTTTTATTAAAATAAGTTCATTCACTCCATCTAATATAGTTTGATTATCTTCAGCTATCTTTTCTATTTTTTCAAAATTATTTTCTGAAAGATCTTTAATGCTTAAAAAATTAATAATTTCTTTTATTTGAGGCTCATTCAATTCTGCCCCTTTGGTAAAATCTCCAGATTTATCTTTTCTACCTTTTCCTAGAAGGTACTGAACACCCTCAAATCCAACTCTATCTAACTTATCAATAGCTCTTAGTACTATTGATTGTTTATTTTCGTCATTAATTTTTAACTTTTCTAATAATCCTTTTGTTAATTTACGATTAGAAATTTTTATTATAAATTCTTTTTTAGTTAAACCGCAGCTAATTAAAATCTCTGAAATTAAAAAACATAACTCTGCATCAGAAAATAAATTGCTAGTTCCTATATAATCTGCATCAAACTGCAAAAATTCTCTAAATCTTCCAGGGCCCGGCTTTTCATTCCTCCAAACTGTTCCCAATTGATATCTTTTAAAAGGCCTTGGTAAATTATTAAAATTTTTAGCAGTATATCTGGCTAGAGGTGCTGTAAGATCATATCGTAATGAAAGCCATTTTTTATCATCCTCAAAAGAAAAAACACCCTCTGATGGTCTTTCTTTATCAGGTAAAAATTTTCCAATACTATCGGTAAATTCGAAACTAGGAGTTTCAAGATATTGAAAGCCATATTTAGCCATGATCTTTTTAATATTTGATATTAAAAGATCTCTTGCTAATAATTCTTCTTCTTGTCTATCTACAAAACCTGCGGGTAATTCACTGCTAGGTTTAAAAGTTTTTTTATTCATTAATTTGGTACAGCTGGGTGGATTCGAACCA
>RGRP01000139.1 GCA_010021145.1 Candidatus Fonsibacter lacus | reverse complement strand
ATTGATCTTGTTAAGCGACAAATTGAAATAGCCTCAACTGGTAAATTAAGTTTACAGCAAAAAGATATTACATTCTTTGGTCATGCCATTGAGTGTAGAATAAATGCTGAAGATCCAAGCAAAGATTTTTTACCAAGTGCTGGAACAATAAAGACTTATAATCAACCATCTGGACCTGGAACGAGAGTTGATAGTTGTGTATTTCAAGGATGTAAAATCCCACCTTATTATGACAGTTTAGTTGCAAAACTTATTTGTCATGGAAGAGACAGGTCCTCTGCAATTTCTCGATTGAAGAGATCTTTAGATGAATTTGTTATTGAAGGAGTTAGCACTACAATTGATCTTCATAAAAAAATATTAAGAAATGAAGATTTTATTAATTCAAAATATGATGTGAATTGGTTGTCAAAAACTAAATTTTATTAGTTTTAAGGACGCCAACTTTCATAATCAGCTTTGGTCTGTGGCTTAAATTTATTAGGATTATAAGCTTCTTCAGTTCCAGTCTTATTCTCTTGATGATCTTTTTGCCAACCATACTTAGAAAAATCAGCTTTTGTTGGGACCTCTTTAATTAGATGATGAATCCAGGCATGCCACTCTGGAGGAATTTTAGTAGCTTCTACTTCTGAATTAAAAATAACCCATCTTCTGTCTTTACTATCAACATAATATTTATTCTTAAAATCATCGACTCCAACAAGTTTTCCAAAAAATAATGTATTTAAAAATGTTCCAATAGTCTGACCGTTCCACCAAGTAAAAATAATTTTTAGAAATTTAATCATTGTAAAAATTTATATTTTTAAGATATCCACAAAAGTTTTCTATTTCAAGTTGTCTGTTTTTAGCTAGACACTTATTACAGATTAAAATAGTGATTTGAAGTCATTAAATTTTTAAGAATCAAAAATGTCTAAATATATTGCTGAAAGTTTTTACACTTGCCTATTTAAAATCACTCATAATTTACAAGAATTAACTAACGAAGCTCTTCAAGAAATTGACAGCAGAAAAGACGGAAAAGTTGAGGTTTTAGACGTTAAATTCAATAAAAGAAAAACTAAATCATTAGCTGAAGTTCAGGCTAATAAAACTCAAAGTAAAGAGCAAGAAGTTAAAGAAATCTCCAGTCAGAAGATTAGTGAAAATATTACTTCATCTATTTTTAATAATATTCAAGATAATAAATCTTCTTCTATTGAAAACAAAGCTTTTAGTGAAAGAAGAAAAATGCCTGATCGTAGAAAAGGCTATATCCAAAAAGCGATGATCGGGGATCACAAAGTTTATTTGCACATTGGTGAGTATGATGATGGCAGAGTTGGCGAAATATTTATTGATACGAATAAAGAAGGTGAACTCGTAAGATCTTTAATGAATAATTTTGCAATCGCAATATCTTTAGGTTTGCAATATGGAGTTCCACTAGAAGAATATGTTGATGCATTCATTAACACTAAATTTGAACCTTCTGGAAAAGTTAAAGGGAATGACAGAATTTTATCAGCCTCTTCAATTTTAGATTATCTATTTAGAGAACTTGCAATTTCCTACCTTGGAAGAGAAGACCTTGCACATACTCCATCTATTAAAAAAACTGATCAAGCAGAGGACTCTGAAGAAAATGCTCAACTAATTGATGTTCTTAAAAACATAACAAGTAAAGGTTTCTTAAGAAATCAGTACAAAGAAAAATTAGTAGATCTAAGTAATATTAGATTAAATATTAAGAGCAAAAAAATAAATTAGTCTTTTTTAACTAACTTAATATTTAATTCTTTTAATTGTTTTTCAGAAACATCTGAGGGAGCATTCATCATTAAATCTTGAGCATTTTGATTTAATGGGAACATAGTTACTTCTCTTATATTTTTCTCCCCAGCTAACAGCATGATAATTCTATCGATTCCAGGAGCAATTCCCCCATGAGGTGGAGCGCCATATGATAAAGCGTTAATCATGCCAGAAAATTTATTATCAACTTCTTCTTTTGAATAACCTGCAATTTTAAATAATTTATACATCAATTCTGGAACGTGATTTCTAATTGCTCCAGATGATAGTTCGATGCCATTACAAACAATATCATACTGGTAAGCCAGTAATTCTAATGGGTCTGTCTTATCAATTAGATCCATAGGTGTTTGTGGCATAGAAAATGGATTATGACTAAAATCAATTTTTTTATCAATTTCATTGTATTCAAACATTGGATAATCAGTCACCCAACAAAATTCAAATACGTTTTCTTTTATTAATTCTAAATTTTTTGCAATCTCAGTCCTTGCCCACGCTGAAAACTTC
>RGRP01000138.1 GCA_010021145.1 Candidatus Fonsibacter lacus | reverse complement strand
ATCCATAAATCTTTTTATAGTATTATAACCACCTTCTATTAAGACATTCTTGTAACCCAATAAGCCAATGGTAACTAGGATTTCTTTGCAATTTAGATGGTTATTTTTATCAACTGGCAAATAAATTGGATAAATATTTTTGCTTCTAAGATAATTAATTTTATTGTTATTTTTGCTCGAATAAAAAATATATGTTTTAATTTTCTTAGCAGATAAAATTAATTTTGAATTTTTATTAATTCTAAGATTAGGATCTATTATAAATCGTGATGGATTTACTTTATCCAGTCCATTAATACGACAATTTAATATTGGATTGTCGATATTATGAGTATTCACTCCTATTAAAATAGCATTAATTTCTGAGCGCAAAATATGCGTTAATTTTCTAGAATAAATATTTGTTATCTGCGATCTATTTTTGATAAATGAATAATAATTTTTTGATGTTGCAATTTTTGCATAAACTTTAGGTAAAAAATTTTTATTAAAATTATTATAAAAAATATAAAAATTTTTTTTATAGATATTATTAATCTTGCTTATTTTTATTTTATTATTTTGCAAAAACTCAAGACCCTTTCCTTGAACTCTAGGATCGTTATCTGTTTCAGAATAAAAAAGATTTTTAATTTTTTTATTAACAATTGATTTAGTGCAAGGTGGATTTTTTCCTTGATGATGACAGGGTTCTAATGAAACATAACAATCTAAATTACTATTTTTCTTTAATTTACTTAGGGCTGAAAATTCAGCATGGGGACTGCCTCCAATACCTGTAACTCCATAGGATAAAATTTTATCTTTCTTACAAACTAAACAACCCACTGAAGGATTGGTGCCTGTCATTTTATTATGAATATTGGCTAAATTAAAAGCCAAGTTCATAAAATAAGACTTAATAAACTTAGTTTTATTTTTTTGAAGGAACATTGAGTTGGTCTACAAATTGCTCAAAATCTTTTGCCTCTTTAAAATTTGTGTAAACAGAAGCAAAACGAACATAGGCAACTGGATCTAATTCTTTTAGACCTTCCATTACATATTTTCCAATTGTGCTAGATAATATTTCAGCCTGACCTAGATCTTCTAAATTTCTATAAATTTTAGAAATAAATTTTTCTATGGTATCGCTATCTACAGGTCTTTTTCTTAATGCAATATTTATAGATTTAGCTAATTTTTCTCTATCGAAAGTAGATTTTCTGCCATTTTTTTTAACAACAATTAATTCTCTTAATTGAACTCTTTCAAAAGTAGTAAATCTTTGTTTGCAGCTACATTCTCTTCTTCGTCTGATAACAGTTCCGTCCTCTGTGGGTCTTGAATCAATTACTGATGTTTCTTTTTCTTTACAAAATGGACAAATCACAAAAATTAAAAGTTATAGATTGGAAAAGCGGCACACAAATTTTTTACTTTTTCTTGAACTTCTTTTTCGACTTGGCTGCTGTTGTTGTTTATTAAGCCTTTTAAAACTTGATCTATTAAAATTCCAACTGTTTTAAATTCATTTAAAGAAAATCCTCTTGTCGTGCATGCTGGAGTTCCAAGTCTTATTCCTGAAGTTACCCAAGGCTTTTGATCGTCATAAGGAATACCATTTTTATTGCAGGTTATATTTGCTCTACCTAAAGAATCTGATGCATCTTTGCCAGTTAACTTAAACGGTCTTAAATCAATCAGTATCAAATGCGTATCGGTTCCTCCTGAGAAAATTGTATACCCTAAATTTTTTAAAGTTTCCGAAAGGACTTTTGCATTGGCTACGACTGATTTTGTGTAAGATTTAAAATCATCTGATAAAGCCTCTTTAAAACAAACTGCTTTTGCAGCAATTACATGCATCAAGGGTCCACCTTGTAGACCTGGAAAAACTGCGGAATTTATTTTTTTTGCTATCTCTTCATTATTAGTAAGAATTAAACCACCTCTAGGACCTCGCAGAACTTTATGCGTCGTAGAAGTTACGACATCTGCATATTCAATTGGATTTGGATATGCCCCTCCAGCAACTAAACCAGAAAAATGTGCCATATCAACCAATAAATAAGCACCCACTTCTTTTGCAATGTCTTTAAAAATTTTAAAATCAATTATTCTTGAATAGGCACTGCCTCCTGCAATGATTAATTTTGGCTTATGTTTAATTGCAAGATCTTTCACAGCATCATAATCAATAAGACCATTATCTTTCCTAACGCCATAGGCAATTGCATTAAACCATTTTCCAGACATCGCGGGTGCTGCTCCATGAGTTAGATGACCTCCTTGATCAATCCCCATTCCCAAAATTGTATCACCTGGTTTA
>RGRP01000137.1 GCA_010021145.1 Candidatus Fonsibacter lacus | reverse complement strand
TCAGATGCTTTAAATAATTACAAAAAAGGCGATACGGTTAAATTTAAAATCATCGACATTAAAGATGATAAAGTGAATGGATCGGTTAGAGCATTATTAGAAGATCCATTTGATATATTTAAAGATAAGAAAAAAGGCGATGTTGTAACTGCTAAAGTTGCTGAGATTTTAGACAATTACATTAGAGTAAATGTTGGAGAAAAACGTTTCCCAGTTATTATTAAAAAAGCAGAAATTGCAGTTGAAAAAGCAGATCAAAGAACAAATAGATTTGCAGTAGGCGATGCATTAGATGCAATGATTGTTCACTTAGATGAGAAAGAAAGAAAAGTTGAATTATCAGTTAAAAAATTAGAAGAAAAACAACAAAAAGAAACAATCGCGAAGTACAAAAACGTAGACTCAGGTGCTGCCCTTGCTGATATCTTAGGCCCTGCTCTTAAAGCTGAGAAGAAGCCTAAAAAGTCTAAAAAAGAAGAGTAATCTCCACAACTATAAAAAGATTGTAAGTTCAATCACTTACCCCTAAAACTAGGGTTAATGAAAAGATCTACCCTCATCCAAGATCTAGCCATCCGATATAAATATTTAAATCATGCGCAAGTTGAGCGAATGGTTGAACTCGTGTTCAAACATTTATCAAATGCATTAATGCAAGATCAAAGAATTGAAATTAGAGGAATTGGCACATGGGCTGTTAAAGATTTAAAATTTAGAATTAATTCAAATACATCTCCTGCGGAAATCGATAAAAAAATTGAGAAGATGTACGATAGAAAAGATTAATGAGAAAACAACCGATCTTTGTTGCTGTTGATACCAACAACATCAAACGCGCAACCCAAATTGTAAATGCTACAAACAAATATATTTATGGAGTTAAATTTGGACTTGAATTTTTCTGTTCAAAGGGCGGACGGGAAGCTGTTAAAAAATTTAAAAACAAAAACGTTAAAATATTTTTAGATTTAAAATTAAAAGATATTCCAAACACAGTTTATAAAGCAATTAAAAGCTTAAAAGATGTTAGTCCTGATTATCTAACCATCCATGCCGGCGGTGGCTTAGAGATGATGAAAGCTGCAAAGAAAGCACAATCTGAGACCAATAAAAAATTAAAAATATTAGCTGTGACTATTTTAACATCACTGACTAATAAAGATTTAAAACAGATGGGCTCTAACTCAAGTGTTGAAACTCAAGTGCAAAAACTTGCACAAACTGCAAAACTTGCAAAAATTCATGGCATCGTTTGTTCAGCTCATGAAATAAAAAAAGTTAGAAAAGTTTCAAAAAATTTTGAAATCGTGGTGCCTGGAATAAGACTAACTAATAAAGTTCAAGATCAAAAAAGAGTCATGTCGCCTAAACAAGCATTAAAACTTGGGGCAACGCATCTTGTGATTGGTAGAGACATTACTAAAGGAAATCCTAAAGCTAATATCAAAAAAGTTTTAAACGCTTTAATTTAAATGCATCCAAAAGTTAAGATTTGCGGCATGACCAATGCTGAAACCATTCAAACTGCAATTAAACATAAAGTCGATTATTTAGGTTTTGTATTTTATCCAAAATCACCAAGAAACTTAACGCCTGATCAAGCAAAGGAACTGACTAAAAATATTCCAGAAAATGTAAAAAGAATTGCAGTTTTAGTTAATGCAAAGGATGAATTTATTGAACAGATTAAAGATTACTTTGATTGCTTTCAACTTCATGGTCATGAAGATGTAAAAAGAATTAAAGAATTAAAACAGAAATTTAATAAAGGAATTATTAAAGCAATTAGAGTAACGGATGAAGCAAGTGCAAGAACTTTTTCTCAATTTGAAGATGAAGTCGAGATGTTAATCTTTGACAGTCCTGCCATGGAAAAAACTGCAAAGTTTGATTGGCAAATTCTAAATAAACTTAAAATAACAAAACCTTATTTAGTTGCAGGCTCAATAAATATTAATAATGTGGATGAGATTTTAAAGTACAATCCGTATGGTATTGATGTATCAGCGGGGGTAGAAAGTAGCGTTGGCGTTAAAAGTAATGAAAAAATTATAGAATTTTTAGACAAAGTTAAATCATGATTAGAATACAAAAAGGAAAACCCATCATTGATCAGCATGACAAAAACTATTTATATGCTGGTAAATTTGGTGGTAACTTTGTTCCAGAAACACTTAAAAAACCCATCGATGATCTTACAAAACTTTTCAATAAATTAAGACGCAATAAGAAATTTTTAAGAGAACGAGACTATTATTTTAAAAATTACGTAGGCTCCCCTACCTCATTTATCAAACTTTATAACTTGTCTCATCAATTAGGTGGCGCGCAGATTTATGC
>RGRP01000136.1 GCA_010021145.1 Candidatus Fonsibacter lacus | reverse complement strand
CCTTCTTGGACAGATCCTATAGTAATTGGAAGACATTCTTTTGGAGATCAATACAAAGCAACAGATTTCAAAGTTCCAGGAAAAGGCAAACTTAAAATTCAGTGGATATCGGAAGATAATAAACAAACAATTGAACATGAAGTTTTTAATTTTACAAGTCCAGGTGTCGCGCTTGCTATGTATAACCTAGACGATTCAATAAAAGACTTTGCAAGAGCATGTATGAACTATGGAATTTTAAGAAAATGGCCTGTCTATTTATCTACAAAAAATACAATTTTAAAAGCTTATGATGGAAGATTTAAAGATCTTTTCCAAGAGGTTTATGAAAAAGAATTTAAATCAAAATTTAATGAAATCGGAATTACTTATGAACATCGATTAATAGATGACATGGTTGCATGTGCCATGAAATGGAGTGGTAAATATGTTTGGGCTTGCAAAAACTATGACGGTGACGTTCAGTCAGACACGGTTGCTCAAGGCTTTGGTTCTTTAGGGCTAATGACTAGTGTACTAATGACGCCAGATGGAAAAACTGTCGAGGCAGAAGCAGCTCATGGAACTGTTACTAGACACTATAGAGAACATCAAAAAGGCAAACAAACATCTACTAATCCTATAGCTTCGATTTTTGCATGGACAAGAGGACTGGCACATAGAGGAAAATTGGATAGTAATAGTGAATTGATAAAATTTTCTAATACTTTAGAAAAAGTTTGTGTTGCGAGTGTAGAAAAAGGATATATGACAAAAGATCTTGCTATTTTAATTAATAAAGATGCAAAATATCAAACTACAACTGAGTTTTTAGAGACAATAAATTCTAACTTAAAAAAAGAATTAAATTAATTAATTTTTTTTAAAATTTCATCAAAAGAACTATCAATTTTTGAACTATCTGAGCCACCGCTAGCTTGAGCAAAGTCTTTTCTTCCGCCCCCGCCTTTTCCACCTAAAATTACTCCTATTTCCTTAGCTAGTTTTGAGGCATCATATTTATCAGCTAGATCATTAGTTATTCCAACCGCTACCGTGACTTTTCCTTCGTTTACAGAGTATAAAATAATAATTTTATTATTTATTAGTTTTTTTTGATCTTCAATAAAATTTTGAATTCTTTTTACTGGATAGTCTAATAATTTTTGAAATCTAATGTTAATTTTATTATGAATAATATCTTTGATTATATTTTTGCTCTTATTTAATAGAATATTTTTAACTTCCAGATCTTCTAAAGCTCTTTTTAAAATGATAGTTCTTGCTGAAAAATCTTCCTCTTTAATTTGGTTTATATTGCCTCCTAAATCTTTTATTTTTTTTTCTAATTCATTGATTTGAGATATTTTGTTTTTATTAATCTCATCTAGTTCATTTGTTCTATTTTTTAGGTATTCAGTTAATTGGGTATCCCTTAAAGCCTCAACTCTTCTTACTCCAGCTGCAACGGGCGACTGACTTACAACTGAAAAACGTCCAATTTCATAAGTATTTTTAACATGCGTGCCTCCGCATAATTCTATAGAAAAAGGTTTATTACCATCTTTTCCCATCGTTAAAACTCTTACCTCTTCACCATATTTTTCACCAAATAATGCTAAAGCCCCTTCTGCTACTGCGGCCTTTGGTGTCATAAACATTTTTTTTGTATCTGTTACTTCGAATTTAAAATTATTATTAAAAATGAATCCTTTGTCACCTACCTGGCCACCCGATTCACCATAAAATGGAGTTTGATTTAATATAATTGCTAACTCTGAGTGATTATCGCAACTTTCAATTTCTTTATTAATGTTAACTATTGATAAAATGACTCCTTGTGAAGATTCTGAATTATAACCTAAAAATTCAGTAGGACCGTACTTTTCTTTAAGTTCAAACCATATTTTTGATGTTTGATCAGAACCAGAACCTTTCCATGAAGCTCTTGCAGTTTTTTTACTTTCTAACATTAAAACATTAAACTGACTTTCGTCCACAGATATATTTTTATCTTTTAAAAAATCCTGAGTAAGATCTAATGGAAATCCATATGTGTCATATAATTTAAAAGCTAATTCACCTGAAAGTTTTTTATTTTTTACATTAACAATTTCTGTATTTAATATTTTCATTCCATTTTTTAACATTAAAGAAAATCTTTCTTCTTCTAATTTTAGATTTTCTGAAATTAACGAGTCTGCTCTTTTAAGTTCGGGATACTCAGAACTCATTTCTGATATAAGAGTCGGAAGAACTTTATAAAGAACTGGCAAATCTGAACCCAAAGTAAATGCATGTCGCATAGCTCTTCGCATTATTCTTCTCAACACATATCCCCTTCCTTCATTGGAAGGTAAAACTCCATCTGCTATTAGAAATGCAGTTGCT
>RGRP01000135.1 GCA_010021145.1 Candidatus Fonsibacter lacus | reverse complement strand
CATGATGTTGCAAAGTGCTAGGTCGAAAGATAAATCAATCATCACCTCCTCTTTGAAAAGGTCGTTAAGGCTATCCGTTTTTCTCTCTTCTGCTATCTTAGAACGGGAAATCATCTGCATCTTTTTGAACGCTTTCAGTTTCAAATCCTTCATTTTTCTTGTTGTTTAAAGTTGATAATGTTTGTTGTACTGGTGTGCCTTGCCCTGTTTCATTCGCTATTGGGTTGCGTTCTCCGACTTCAAACCTAGTGTAATTCCAAAACTTGAATATAATCGGTCGGTCTAATTGCGTAACACCCCCACCGGTAATTGTTTCTTTCACCTTCCTTACGTGAACCTCTGTGAAGTTCTTACGCGCTTCAAATTGCGTCATACGGTGAATGGTTATAAAGTCATCGCAACGATTAGCAAACTTCTGACCGCCCTCTGTATCACTTTTTGATGGTGGCATTTGATGCCCTTCGTATTCGTGGTCTTTCGGAAATTTCTTTCTTGCTGCTTCTGTTACCAAGTGGGCGTTAACGTAAACGCTTTTTTTCGTTGTATTGCAGAAAACGCGAATATCTCCACAAGCATCATAATCTTCCTCGTGCTTATTACCCCCGTTCCCTCTTAGTGAGTTCCAAGGGTCAATCAATAGGCATTTGTTAGGGCTTTGTGCGCTTATCTTCAATAATTCCTGTACGGTGTATGTCTTATCGTTGCGAATGAATTTAAAGTAAAAGTTCATTTCATCGAACGCTCTCCGATATTCAATATCGCTCAACTTCCTTAGTTCTTTTCCCGTCATGAACTGCATTATGTCGCGCTTCAATGATGCGATAGAATTTTCAGCAGAAAATATATCAAATGTTATTTTATGTTTCAAAGCCAATACAACGAAGTACCAAAGAATCCAAGTTGTTTTACCCGTATTATCTGCGCCATTAATCATCACGAATTGCCCTTGCTTGTATCGCAAATATTGGTCTGACATAGGGTCACCAATGCCTAGCCCCATCTTTACCCTACCCTCTCGAATATTATCCAAAACATCTAATGCTTCGGACGGGTCGCAAAAAAAATCTTCTTTCATTTTTTAATTCTTTTAACCATTCCTTGTGGTGTTTGTACCCATCCTTCCTTTATCATTTCTTCAATCCTTTCCTCTGAAACTGGAGTAAGTGAAACGTAGTAATCTTCGCCATGCTTTCCTTCCATAAGCGCGTTGTAATCTTTGCTTACCTTTTTAGGTGGATTTGTTTTAAGCCAGTTAGCAAAATGCTTTTTAACTTCTTCTGCATCCTCTCTCGGGTTTTCGATTAAGTTCTGTATCACAAAGAAATCTTTTAGTGCAATTGTCATTAATTCAGTATTGCTTTGATGCTTCATAATTAATGGGTCAATCCATTGCTTAGAACTTAATAAATAATTCCACAGCAATTTTGACTTTTCTCTTTTATCTTCTTTATTATTATTACTACTAATAATTATATCTTTATTTATATTTATATATAGCTCGTGCATTTGCTTTAGCATTTGCTTAAGCACTTGCTCATCTTTTGTATCAATATCATTAAAGTCAACTTCTTTTTTTAGATATTCATAATACTTATAATCATTAGGGTAAATCCCTTTAGCAATCTTTATTACATAGCCTATGCGTCCAGATAACTCTCTCTTCTCTGTGAATTTTTCTCGACCTTGAATTACTTCGGCAGCAAACTCTTGTCTAAGCCTACCGTCTTCTTGCTTAATAAATTTTTGCTTAAGCACTTGCTCAAACACTTGCTTGAATCTTTCGTATTCCGAAAACTTAACATTTGCTAAAACTGCCAATGATTCAATACTATCTGGAAGACTTTTTTTGTCGTACTGGTGAAGTATCAAATTAAGATACCATCCTCTCGTATCTGCATCCATTTCTGCTGTTGCGATTAACCACTTATCAATATAAAAAAGTGCCGCTGGGTCTTTACTTGCCATTGATTCCTCCTTCCTGAATTCTGTTTATTTCGGTTCTTAGTTTTTTTGCCAATCTTATAGCAGTTGATTTGTCTAATGATATGAATAGTTGCCTATCACCTTCTTTAATTGATAAAGCAATTTCATTGCATTCTAACTCACATTCAATTTGAGCTGAATAGTTGTTTGGCTCAATGCCTCTTCCGTAAAAAATAATTCTTACCATAATAATAACAGGTTTTACTAAACCAGTAAAAATAAGTAGCCGCTTCGGGGACTGGTTGCCGAGGGTTACGAAGCCCTATAAACCAATCTCCCGATTAAGCTGTTTTAAAAATTTCTTAGTTGATTCGTAATTTCGGCTAAGACTTGAACAAATATACAAAATTAATCCTTTCGCTTTTCGTTTTTATCAATCTTTTTGTGTAGTTCTTTTTCG
>RGRP01000134.1 GCA_010021145.1 Candidatus Fonsibacter lacus | reverse complement strand
TTCTATTTCTTCAAGTTTTGGTTTATTTTTAAATGTTATATCTTTATCTTTTATATTTTCATCATCTATTAATTTATCATCTAATGAATTATTATATTTATCTATAATATTAGGTAATATATCATAAACTTCTTCAAGAATAACTCCCATATTCTATTTTTTACTTTTATTAATCATTCTCTACTTTTTCTTTTCTGTGTCATTTTCATTAAATTCATATTTATATCCATATGATTTAATTTTAACTTTCATAATTCTATTGAGAATATTATTATTATTTTTCTCTCTTATACTATGTTTTCTTGTTTGTGTAGATACTGCAATTAAAGATCCTGCTGTATTTACATATGCTAATCTAGAATTTGTGACATCTTCATCCTAAAAATTACATATAGTGCTACCGTCTCCAGCTGTCCATATTGTGAAATTATCAGAACCTCCATCTGCACCACATCCCGCACTCTCTCCATTTTGATTTTCGAGAAAGAATGAGAATGATGACATACCATAAATAACAACACTTGATTTTGTTGTATTAGTTTGTGTTAAAAAATTAACACCAGAAGTATTCACACTTATTGAATTTGAACCAGTTATAGAACCACCTAAAGATGGACAATTTGTTATTGCATTTCCATTCATATTTAAAGTTCCAATACAATTTAAAGCTCCAATATTTGTAGGGTTTCCACTTGATGATACAAGATTATCAATTTTAACAATAGAATTAAACATATCAATAGTGCATTGAGTAGTTGAAAATTTATATTGAATATATGTTTTTGTATCATTACCGATTTGAAAATCATTACCACAAGAAATATATGAATACCTTGTTGATGTTGTTGATGGCTATGTTGTAGGTTCAAATATTCCAAATGTTGTTATAGTATTAGCAGCAATCCCAGATAATCCCCAAGCACAATATGTATTACCAAGTGTTAATTTTTGAATTATATTTCCAGATGTTGTTTTATCAAATGTTTGATTATCAAGTTTATAATTTTTTAATAAATTATTATTATGATTAATTATATTATTAAATTTAATTTCTGTATTATTTGTAGAATTAGCATTTATATTAGAAACAAAAATATTATTTACATTAGCCATATTTAAATTATTATAATTTGAATCATTATTAAATTTTATTAAATTAGTAGCTGAATAAGCTTGTAAAGTGTCACATTTAAATATTGCTGAACATTCTAAATTATTATTTACTCTTGTCCAAGTTGAATTATCAGTATTTGCATAAATATTACTTACATATAAATTTCTCACTCTTTCTAAATCCCAATTAGTAAGATTTGTATTACTAGATATATACACTTTATCGGGATTAGACATCAATTGAACTCGAGGACTTATATTATTATTAGTTGTACTTTTACAAAACATAAAAATATCCTGTGTTGAATATACATATGCATAAGGGCTTTGATATTGTATATAATTAGGTGATGTGGTCGGAAACCTCCCACTACTATTAAAACCAAACTATGCAGTGTATAATCCTACATTATCACTGTGACTAATAGAATAACCAGATCCTGTTGAAGTTGTTCTATTACCTTGTTGTATTATTTCGAATTTACAAGTATCACCAGAACCATAACCAGATTGACTTGAAATTATTTGATATGGTAAATTAAAAGTAGGTGTTAAATTACTTGTATTATCCCAAGATATCTATGTTAATAATGCGGTTTTACTAGCTTTTAAATAATAAGTTCCATTACTTCCAGGAGTATTTAAAGCAGCTAGAGAAATAGCACCGGTGAATGTATCTCTCCAATTATTATAAGCATATAAAGCATTATTATAAAAAAAAGAATCAATTTGATCCTGTCCGATTGTATTATTTACAATTTTGCTTCCAAATATACTTTGATCATCAATATTATTAATAACAGCATAATAATTAACACCAGCTCTTGAAAATAATAAATATTTTGTTGTTGAATAATCTTTGAATTCTAAATTATATAAATTTAATCTATTATTGGTAAAATAACTCTATAATATTGTAACATTTGAATTAGTTGAATTTAATGATGTTATAGTAGCATAAGTATTATTTGATGTTGCTATATCATAATAATTTGCATTTAAATAAGTAGTTAAAACATAATTATTAAATTTATTATTAATAGTTGTTAAATCAGTTGATAAATTTGTTATTTTACTTTGTGATATTGTATTTACATAATTATCACTAATTAAACCATATGATAATACAGAAACATTATTATTTATTAAAACTCCATATACATTTCCTCCATTAGTAAGATTATTTAAATTTAATTTATTAGATGTAAAATAACTCTATAATGTAGTTAATGATGTAATTAAAGCATATTTATTATCAGATGTTGTTTTATCATAATAATTATTTAATGTTGAATTTAATGTTGTAGTTAATACAT
>RGRP01000133.1 GCA_010021145.1 Candidatus Fonsibacter lacus | reverse complement strand
CCGTGGCCGGGAGCTGCACGTCTTTGACGAGATCGCCGGTGCCCACGACACCGACGCCCTGGGCCAGGAGATCCGCCGCCGCTATCCCAAGGCCCGGATCCTCGGCTATCCCGACGCCTCCGGCACCGCCCGCAGCACCAACAGCAGCCGCAGCGACGTGGCCATCCTGCAGGCCTACGACATCAGCAACATGGCACCGAAGGCCAACCCACCGGTGCGTGATCGGGTGGCCGCTGTGCAGGCCCTGCTCGAGAACGGCACCGGGGAGCGCCGGCTGTTCATTGACCCGCGCTGCAAGCGGCTGATCGAATGCCTGGAGCTGCAGAGCTACGCAGAGGACGGCACGCCGGCCAAGGACACCGGCTATGACCACATGAACGACGCCCTCGGCTACATCATCCACCGCACCTTCGAAGTCGGCCGCGCCATCACCGGTAAGGCAGTGCGTGGGGTGCGGCTGTATTGATCGGCAACCTACGCAACAAGTAGGCAAGCCATGCAGCCTGGCGAAACCCTGATCACTGCCGGTAACGGTGACACCCGCTACGCCAGGTTCCAGCCGGTGACGATGGGGGCCTCAGGTGGTGGCGCCAACTTCCGCAACTTGAAGGTTCACGAACCCGGCATCAGCTGGGCCACCCAGGAACCGCGCTGGCGGCTGATCGAACAGCTGTGCCTGGGCACCCTGGGCATGCAAGCCAGCGGCCGCCGCTATTTGCCGCAAGAGCCTGCTGAAAGCCCGGAGTCCTACGACGCCCGCCTTCGCCGCAGTATCTGCCCGCCGTACTACCTGCGGCTGGAGCAGATGCTGGCCGGCATGCTCACCCGCAAGCCGATCCGGCTCGACAACGTGCCCGACCCGATGGTGGAGCAGCTCTATGACGTGGACCTGACCGGCAGCGGGCTGGATGTGTTCCTGCAGCACCTGGCGCGGCTCTGCATCCGCTACGGGCACGTCGGCGTGCTGGTGGACTTCCCCAGGGGCGATGAGGGCGACGACAGCCCCGTCACGGACTTCAGTCGCCCGTACTGGCTGCCCTATGCCCCACGGGACATTCTGGGCTGGCGGACGGACGTGGTGGCCGGCACGCAGAAGCTCACGATGCTGCGCCTGCGCGAGACCCTGACGGTGCCCTACGGCGAGTGGGGCGAGGAGATGGTGGAGCAGGTGCGGGTGCTGGAGCCCGGCCGGTTCCGCGTCTACCGCCTGCAGGCCTCCCGCTCGCGCGACTGGGAGCTGATCAGCGAGGGCACCACGACGATGGAGGACATTCCCTTCGCTGTGGCCTACAGCAACCGCTCCGCCACGCTGGAGAGCACCCCGCCGCTCGAGGAGGTGGCATGGCTGAACCTGCAGGCATACCAGTGCGAGAGCGATCAGGGGAACCTGCTCCACGTCGCTGCGGTGCCCCGCTACAACCTGTTTGGCGTGCCGGCTGACGCAGCAGGATCAGCTGGCGGCCGAACTGCAGCAGCTGCCTGGAGCGGCCTGATGGCTATCACCTACCGAGGTGAGCAGTTCGACGGCTACAACAAGCCCAAACGCACGCCCAATCATCCAGATAAGAGTCATGCCGTCCTGGCAAAAGAAGGCAGCACGATCCGGTTAATCCGCTTCGGTCAGCAGGGTGTCAGCGGCAGCCCTCCCAGAGAAGGTGAGAGCAAAGCAGCCAAGGCCCGCCGGGCCAGCTTCAAGGCCAGGCATGCCAAGAACATTGCCAAGGGCAAGCTCTCAGCGGCCTACTGGGCGGATCGGGTCAAGTGGTGACGGCAACCTCCTGAGCACCCTGAGCCTGTGGCTCCATGTCTGACGACCTCACTCCGGTGGATGAGGCACAACCCATCACCCCTGACCCGTCTGCGCTGACTGCTGAGATCGAAGCGCTGCGGCGCAAGAATCAAGAGCTGCTCAGCGAGAAGAAACGCTTGGCCAAGGCAGAGCGCACCCTGGCCGAGCTGCCCGAAGGCACCGATGTCAAGGAGCTGCTGTCCTTCAAGCAGCAGACCGAGCAGCAGCGCCTTGAAGCCGAAGGCAACTACCGCGAAGCACGCGAGAAGCTCGAGGCCCAGTTCCGCGAGCGGGAAGCGTCCCTGCAGGCCCGCGTCGATGCGCTTGAGGCCGAGGTGAAGGAGCTGCGCATCATCGGCCCTGCCGTCGCCGCCCTGGCTGATGCCGTCCATGACCCCGATGAGGTGGTCAAGCTCAAGCTGAAGCCCGAGCAGATCGACCGCGAGCCCGATGGCTCCCTGGTGGTGGTGGATGGCTACACCCGCGTGCCGATCCTCGACTGGGCCAAGACCACCCTGCCCCAATACCGGCTTAAGGCACCGAAGCCCAGCGGCTCCGGTGCTCCGGTGGGTCGCTCCGCTGGTGGTGACATCCCGGCCAGCGTGACCAACCCCTTCGCGCCAGATTCCTTCAACCTCACC
>RGRP01000132.1 GCA_010021145.1 Candidatus Fonsibacter lacus | reverse complement strand
AGCCTAAATCGTAGGCGCCTAAACAATAATTTTAAAAAATTATACACAAAAAATGTGTCTAATTACTGTTTTTTCAATTTATACAAATAAGTGGAAAAACTATGCAAACAACAACGCCTTATATGGCAAAAATTATAACGCAAAAAAGAATTGCAGGTTACACTTCGCGTTTACTCGAAGGTTATAATTCTATTATGGCGTATGACGATAATATTTTATCCTTTAGATTTTCAGCTTATGGGACGTTGATACTGTTTAATATCATGAACAACTATTATAATAACAAGCCTATTACTTCAGAAGAAATTGCAAATAGTATTGATTATAAATTTGGCAGTAGAAATTCAATTTTAAATCTAATCAAAACAGCCGAGAAAAATAAATTAATTACTCGTGCAATATCTAAATCAGATCAAAGACAAAAATATATTATTCCAACTAAAGCTCTAATTAGTAGTCATGAAAAAATGATTAGCTTTATTTTAAATTTAGAAAATAAATCTTAAAAAATACTTAATAATTTAAACAATAACGGGACTAAGATTGAAGTTGCAATACCATTAAGTCCAAGTGCAAGTGCTGCAAAAACTCCAGCTGTTTCATTTCTGCTCATGGCTCGTGCCGTTCCAAGTCCATGCGATGCAAGACCTAGTCCAAAACCACGTGCCGACATATCTTTTAATTTTAAATAATCCAAAGCAAAAGTTCCAAAGGATGCGCCCATAATTCCAGTTAAAATTGTAATAATTGCAGTTAAGGATGGAATACCTCCAATTAAATCTGAAATACCCATGGCAATAGGTGCAGTGGCGCTTCTTGGCAGCATACTAAATATAACTTGATCATCTATTTTAAAAATTTCACATAAAATAAATGTGGAAATGATTGCAAATAAACTTCCGGCAATAAGCGATATTGAAATACTCAGTGCTTCTTTTTGTATTACTTTAAATTGTTTATAAATTGGAATTGCAAGTGCAACGGTTGCAGGTCCCAACATGAAGTGAATAAATTTAGCTCCATCAAAATACCTCTCATATGAAATGTTTAAATTAATTAATACTAATGAAATAATAAAAATTGATATTGCAACTGGGTTAACGAGTGGGAAGAGTTTAGATTTTTTGTAAAGATAATCCCCCACTAAATAAGAACCGATGGTCAGCGTTAACCAAAATAAAGGTTCTGCCTGTAAATAAACCCATATACTATATAGTTTATCTTTCTGAATCATTTTTTATTAATCCGTTTATTAATTTTTTCCATTAAGAAAGCGGTAAGACCAATGGTTAGTATTGTTGAAATAAAGACAATAATTAAAACTTTAAATAAATTATTTTCTAAATACGAAAGATGCATCACCACGCCAACTCCTATGGGCACAAATAAGAGCGAAAGATAATTTAAAATATAATTTGAAGTACCTAATACATCACCTTTTAAATTGTTAACTGCTGTTGATTTAAATCTTTTAAGAAATATTAATGTAATCAAAAGAAGTAAAAGTCCGATCACGGGCCCCGGTATACGCATTTCAAAGAATTTTTTTAAAGCCTCTCCTAAAAGCTGAAAAAAGAAAATAACAAATATGGCGCGAAGCATTAGATTTAATCTTTAAGCTATCTCAAAATACTAATCAATGTTTGCAAAATTAAGCGCGTTTATTTTTGCAAGTCGCAAGAATAATAAGCGCAATTATGGATGAAATAGCTGAGAATGAAAAAGCAATTTGAACCCCATAACTTTCATATAAAAATCCAAATATAAATGAAGCCGGAAATAACATAAAACCTGTTATTAAATTAAACCAGCCAAATGCTGTTCCACGCTGATTAACTTTTGTAAGATCAGCAACAAATGCTCGCTCGACTCCCTCTGTTGCTGCTTTAAACAATCCATAAAATCCAAATAAAATCCAAATAACAAAATTAAGAGAATTGGTTTGCGCCATAAATAAATAAAATAAAACATAAGCAGTCCAACCTAATGCTAGAAATCTTAGCCTTCCATATTTGTCAGATAGAGCTGAAAATGGAGTACTAAAAACTGTAGTAATAAAAGAAACACCGGCCCATAAAATTGGAATTTGATAATTTTCCATTCCTAATTCTTTTACTCGAAATAGCAAAAACATATCCGATGAACATGCGAGTGTAAAAAAAGCAACAGCCCACAAATATCTTTTAAAACTTTTTGGTGCTCCTTTAAGAGACCAATTAATTTTTTTAGTTTTTATAGGTTTAAATTTTTTTTCTTGAAGCATTAATGATAATGACACTGCTAAAATTGCAGGAACGATGGCTAATAAAAAAATATTATGCAATGACATACCAATTCCCACTAATATGGCAGCCATTAATGGACCTATAATTGCCCCCGCATTATCCATGGCACGATGAAAACCAAAAACCAAACCATAATTTTTTTTGTGAGTACTGTTTGCAAGTAATGCATCTCTAGGGGATGATCTAAGTCCTTTGCCTACTCGAT
>RGRP01000131.1 GCA_010021145.1 Candidatus Fonsibacter lacus | reverse complement strand
CTTTTCTAACGCTTGCAGGTAAATTACTCATTTGTGCAATTCCACCAGCGTTATCGGTAACAGGTCCATATGCATCAAGAGCAACGACCATTCCTGTTAATGCTAACATTGTCGTAACTGCAATTGCTATTCCGTATAGGCCGGCAATTAAATAAGTTGATAAAATTCCAACAACAATAATTAATGCAGGTATTGCTGTTGCTTCCATCGATATCGCTAAACCTTGAATTACGTTTGTACCGTGTCCAGTTGTTGAAGATTTAGCAATAGATTTAACAGGGTTATAAGATGTGCTTGTGTAGTACTCTGTAACCCAAATTAATAATCCAGTAATTACAAGACCTATTACTCCACAGTAATACAATTTAAGTCCAGTGAAACTAATCGTTCCTACTTTATATACTTTAGTTAATCCAACAACTTGTTCAGTGACTGGATATAAAATAGCTAAAGATAAAACTGCTGAAACTATAAAACCTTTATATAAAGCGCCCATAATACTTTTGCTAGCACCTAATCTTACAAAGTAAGTTCCAATAATAGACGTAATCAAACAGCTACCCGCAATTGCTAACGGGTAAATTAACATGTTTAAATTTCCAGAGAAAAATATTGATGCCAAAACCATTGTAGCAACAATAGTAACTGCATAAGTTTCAAATAAGTCTGCAGCCATTCCAGCGCAATCTCCAACGTTATCTCCAACGTTATCTGCGATCACGGCAGGGTTTCTAGGATCATCTTCAGGAATTCCAGCCTCAACTTTTCCAACTAAGTCAGCACCGACGTCTGCTCCTTTAGTAAAAATTCCTCCCCCTAATCTTGCAAAAATTGAAATTAATGAAGCACCAAATCCTAATGCAACAAGCGCGTTAGAAATTTCTCTTTCATCAATTTTTAATTCTAAAAGTATTAAATAATAAACAGCAATAGCAAGTAAAGCTAAACCAGCAACTAACATTCCTGTTAATGCGCCTGATTTAAAAGATATTTTCAAACCTTCTGCTAAACTTTTTCTTGAAGCTTCAGCTGTTCTTACGTTTGCTTGTACTGAAATTAACATTCCAGCGTATCCTGCTATTCCTGATAAAAATGCACCGATAAAATAACCAAGTCCAACCCATGCGCTAAATAAATAAACAACAGCAACAAGAACAACGACTCCAACTATTGCAATCGTTTTGTATTGACGATTTAAATATGCTCTGGCTCCAATTTGAATAGCACCAGCTATTTCTTTCATTCTTGCATTGCCAGAACTTGCTGACAAAATTTGAACACCTGTGATGTAAGCAAAAACAATTGATAAAATTCCACAAAGAATTACTAAATTTAAAACAAAACTTGGATCAAGCATAATTAGACTTTTAGTTGGTTAAGTTAACGCGAAACAAGTTAGTGCCAAATTACATTAGTAAAATCAACCCTTTTTATTAAAAGATGTTTAAATTAGATCAAAAACTTTAAGAAATTAAACGCTTTTTGCAATCTTATCGAGTACTGCATTAATGATATTTTTTTGCTTATCATTAAGAAACATTTTAGTAATTTTTAAGTACTCATCAATGACGACTTTGAACGGTGTCTTTTTATAAAAGAAAATTTCATAAATTGCAGCTTTTAATATAATCGAAAATATTATCTCAAAATTTTTAAGATCAAATTTCTTATCTAAATAGCTTATTAATTTTTCTTCTAATGAAGAATTATTCTCTATAACTCCATTACAGATTTTTTTGATAAATCTTTTATACGGATTTTTAAAATCAAATAATAATTTTTCTTGATTAAGGTAATAACTGTATAAAAGTTGTACGATAATTAATCTTGAATTGTTCTTAATATTGGTCATTAAAGTTTATAAATAGAATTATAAACACTCAATGCTGCACGTACGGCCTCTCCACCTTTATTTTTTAATTTAGGATCACATCGAACTTCCGCTTGTTTTGAATTATTACAATTTAAAACGCCATTCGAAACTGGAACGTTATATTTTATTGAAATTTCTAATAATTTATCTGAAACGGACTGACTAATAATATCAAAATGAGGCGTTTGACCTTTAATAATACATCCAAGTGCTATGCAAAAAGCGTATTTATTGTCTTTTAATAAGATATTAAATAATTGGGGTATCTCGTAAGCTCCAGAAACAGAATAAAGTTTAACATCGAATAATTTTTTATCTATTTCTTTTAAAGCGCCCAATAGAAGATTTTTTTCAAAATTTTTATAAAAAGACGAACTGACGATTAATATTTTTTTCTTCATTTTATAAATTCTTGTTTAATAATTTTTATACCAAAACCATCAAGACCTATAATATTTTTCTTTGACTTTGATATTAAGATCATTTTTCTAATATTTAAACTTCTTAAAATTTGAGCACCAATACCGTAGTTTCTTAAGCTACTTTCTTTTTTATTATTAAGATTATTTTTAATTAATTCATCTCTTATAATAATCAAAATACAGTTCTTATATTTTTTATAATAATT
>RGRP01000014.1 GCA_010021145.1 Candidatus Fonsibacter lacus | reverse complement strand
TAAACCTTTTTTCCCTGTGGGTGTTTTTATATTTATAAAAGTAATATTTTTTAAATTAATATTATTTATAAATTTCTTAGCTCTGTAGTCCGTAATAAGATCTACGTAGAAATTTTTTTTTTCTAAATATTGCGCAAGTGATATAGCGGGAAATATATGACCGCCTGTGCCACCTGTGCAAATTAGAATTTTTTTCATTAAGATAATTTTCTCTTAGTAAAACAAAGTAGTATTCCAAATATTATTCCGCAACCAATCATGGATGATCCTCCATAACTTATAAAAGGAAAGGTCATTCCTTTATTAGGAAGAATATTTAAAGTAACTCCTAAATTAATAATAGATTGCAAATAAATTAGGCAGGACAATCCTATAAGCACTAATTTTCTAAAAAGATTATTTTCAATATTAAATTGAGAAAAAACCCTTAAAAAAATAAAAGTTATTATTAAAAAAATTATCAATATCATCAAAATGCCAAATTCTTCGCCAATAACTGCTAAAACAAAATCTGTATGTGCCTCAGGAACTCTTTCTTTTAAAATTCCCTCGCCTATTCCTCTTCCGGTAAATCCGCCTTGTTTTATTGCTTCAAGTGCCTTTTGTGTTTGCAAGTTATCTCCTTTATTAGGGTCAATAAAAGTTTTTAATCTTCTGAAAATATAAGAGAATCTTTCGCTAAATAATAATATTGCTGATGCTATTCCTATAAAAATAGCTGATCCTAAAGAAACGAGAAGAACAATGCTAACACCGGAAATAAATATTAAAATTAACCAAACTGAAAAGATTAGCAAACTTTGACCAACATCTGGTTGATTAAGTAATAATAATAAAGAAAAAAATAATACACAAAAACTATAAAAAATTCTTAGTTTAAGATCTCCTATCTTTGAATTAGAAATAATTAATGAACATAGTAAAATAAAAAAGGGCTTATAAATTTCGACTGGTTGAAATCTTAAAAAAAATAAATTTATCCATCTTTTAGAACCCTTAACTTCAACTCCAAAAATTAAAACTGATAACAACAAAAAAGAAGTAATAATGAAACCTAAAATGCAATATTTTTCTATTTGTTTCGCATCCAATAAAGATAATGAAGCTAAAATTAAAAAACTAATAAACGCAAATAAAATATGTTTTACTATTAAAAGGTAGTCTGTTTTGTATATTTTTTCTGAAGCAATATTAGATGTAGAAGTGTATGCAAAAAACACTCCTAAAAACATTAATGAGATTATTAAAATAAAAAGTAATTTATCGATATTTCTCCACCATAGAGCAAGTTGATTGGTATTCGTTCTGCCAAAATTAATCATGAATATTTTTGTACTAACTGTTTAAAAGTGTTTCCTCGATGTTCAAAATTTTTATACTGATCAAATGAAGCAGCGGAAGGACTTAACAGTATAACTTGTTTTAAATCAGGATTTTTTTTTGCCTCTCTTAAAGCTGACAATAATGCTGCCTTAAGAGAGTGGCTAGAATTATATTTTATAGTATTTTTAATTTGCCTAATAAAAAAATTTAAATTTTTTCCTATAATATAAGCTCTTAATATGAGTTTCTTATATTTCTTAACTACTATTTTATCTTTTGCTTTAGGTAGTCCACCAACAATCCAATGAATATTTTTATAATTATTTAATGCAACTTCGGTCGATGAGAAGTTTGTTGCTTTAGAATCATTTATAAAAATTAAATTATTTTTTATTTTAATAATTTCTTGTCTGTGAGGAAGTCCTTTAAAATCTTTAATTGTTTTTAAGTAAATATTTTTTGAAATTCTAAACAATTTTGCTATCCGTAATGCGATATAAATACAATTTTTAAAATGACTTCCTTTTAATGAGGCGCTAATAAGATGATCTTGAATATTATGATGATATTTTTTTTTTATTAATTCAATTTTTTTTTGATCGTATTTTTCTAATTTTAAAACTTTAAATATTTTAGATTTTGAGTCATTGCTAAGATCTAAAAAACCAACGCCTGTCTTTTTTAACCCTTTAAAAATTTTAAGCTTTGCTGAAATATATTTATTAAAACTTTTATGCCTTTCAAGATGATCTGGACTTACATTTAATAAAATTGATGCTGAGCTTGGCAGACGTGAGGAGTAGTCAAGCTGATAGGATGACAGTTCAAGTACAAAAATTGCAGATTTTTCTTTATAAGGAAGGTTTAATACAGGAGTTCCATAATTTCCTCCAATATAAACTTTTTTTTTAGAATTTTTAAACAAATCATAAATTAATTTAGCCATCGTGGATTTGCCATTGGTTCCAGTTACCATAATAATTTTTTGGTCTTTAATAGAACTAAAAAATAAATCTAAGTCAGTAATAATTCTGTTTTTATTTTCTTGAAAAAATTTTTTTTTTGGATGCGAATAAATATTAATTCCTGGTGATATAACTATAAAGTCATAAACATTGCTAAACCAACTCTTATTTACCTTATATCTATTCTTAAACTTTTTTCTTAATTTCCTATTATCATCCCAGCACTCAATATTAGCTTTATTTTTTTTTAACTGAGATAAAGTCGCGCTACCGCTAATGCCAAGACCAAAAACTAAAAATTTTTTTTGGCTGCATTGATCTAATGAGAGCATTATCTTAATTTAAGAGATGCAAGACCTACTAAAGCAAAAACTATCGCTATGATCCAAAACCGAATTACAACTGTAGACTCACTCCAACCTTTTTTTTCAAAATGATGATGCAAAGGGGCCATTTGAAAAACTCTTTTTCCTGTTAATTTATATGAAGCCACTTGTATAATAACTGACAAAGACTCTAGAACAAAAAGTCCACTTACAATCGCTAAAACTATTTCATGTTTAGTTATAATTCCGATTGCTCCGAGTGCCGCCCCTAAAGATAAAGATCCAGTATCTCCCATAAAAACTTTTGCTGGAGGAGAATTAAACCACAAGAATCCAAGGCCGGCTCCTATCATTCCGCCCAAAAAAATACAAATTTCACCAGTATTTTTAATATAAGCTAACTGAAGATATTTTGAAAAAATAATATTTCCAGAAACATAAGCTATAAATGCAAAAGTAAGCGCAACTAGAATAACTGGAACAATCGCAAGTCCATCAAGTCCATCTGTTAAATTAACTGCATTAGAAGACCCCACAATAACTACTAAACCAAATATAATGTAAAAGATTCCAATATTTAAAACGAAATTCTTAAATAATGGAAAATAAATTTTATAATTAAGATCTGCTTCAGTATTTAAGATTACTAAATATATAACAATTGTACCGCTTAAAATTTGCAAAAATAATTTTAACTTTGCGCTAATGCCTTTGGAATTATTTTTTATAACTTTTAAATAATCATCAACAAAACCAATAGTTCCAAAACTTAATAAACAAAAAATTAATATCAAAACATATTTATTTGTAAGATCAGCCCACAACAAAGTTGAAAATAGAATACTTAAAATAATAATTAGCCCACCCATAGTAGGAGTTCCTGATTTTTTTATAATATGAGATAATGGGCCATCATTACGAATAGGCTGGCCATTCTTTTGAAATGATTTTAATTTAGCAATTAAGTTCTCTCCAATTAGAAGTACAAATGCAAGTGAAGTGGCAACTGATATTCCGGTCCTAAAGGTAATATATTTAAAAACATTAAAAACACTGACATCTGAAGAAAAATATTTAAAAAAAAAATAAAGCATTATTAAAATTTCTTAAAAAAATTAAACAAACCAATCCTATTGGATGATTTGACTAATAAAATATCATTATTCTGCAAAAGATTGAAAATATTTTCTTTTATAAAACTAATATCTTTTACCAATAAACCTTTTTTACTATCATTTAGCTTTTTATAAGTATGTCTCACTTCAGAACCTATACAATAAACTTTGTCTATATTAGTTTTGTTTATAATTCTTGCAGCTTGCTGATGATAATATTTAGATCTCTTACCGAGCTCTAACATGTCGCCCATAATTAAAACTTTTCTCTGATTATTTTTTTTTCTTAATGAAAAATTATAAATAGCTTCATTAAGAGACGTTGGATTTGAATTATAACTGTCATTAATTAAAAGAATTTTTTTATTTTTAATTCTAATTTTTTTTTCATTTCCCCTACCTTCTATAATTCTTAAATTATTAAAATTATTTTTTAAATAACTTAAATTATGATTTAATGAATAATGAACACAGATTGTTGCTGCTATATTATATAAATAAGACTTATTAAAATTTTTTATTTTAAAATGAAATATCTTATTTTTGATTTTAAAAAATACTTTTCTTAAACTTTTTTTAATTTGAATATCTGATTGAGAAAATCCAAAAGTTAAAATTTTAATATTTTTTTTATTCGCAATTTTTTTTAGTGAATTAAAAAATTTATCATCTTTATTCAAAATAATAATTCCATTTTGAGAAATGCCATTCATGATTTCTGCTTTTGCTTTACAAATCCCATAAATATTTTTAAAATTTTCAATATGTGCAGGGCCTATATTAGTTATTATTGCAATATGTGGCTTCACTAAATTAACAAGATTATCGATTTCTCCTTTTGAACTCATTCCTAGTTCAAAGACTCCATATTTGTCATTGGAATTTAAATTTGCTAGGGAATATGGAACTCCAAAATGATTATTAAAAGATTTTGGCGAGCAATGTGTTCTTCCAAACTTTTTTAATGAGCTGTTTAATAAATTTTTTAATGAAGTTTTTCCGCAACTTCCGGTTATAGCTATAATCTTGGCTTCACTTCTCTGTCTTGAGTATGATGCTAAATTTCTTAAGCTTTCTAATGTATTTTGTGTCTTTATCGATCTTTTATTTTTAACACCTTTGCTAATAATTGCTAAATTATTTTTATTTTTTAATACTTTTTTTACATATCGATGACCATCATCATTGTCTCCCTTGATCGCAAAAAAAATTCCTCTATTTGAAACTTCTCTACTGTCTATTGCAACTTTATTAAAAAAAAATTTATTGCTTATATTTGAATTAAAAACTGCATTAATTTCTTCAGCTGAATATAGTTTTATTTTCATTTTATTTTAAAAATTTTTTAGATATCTTTTGGTCAGAAAAATATTTTTTTTGATTATTTATAATCTGATAGTTTTCATGACCCTTTCCGGCAATCAATAAAATACTGTCATCGTTTAAATTTTTAATCGCTGATTGAATTGCCATTTTTCTATCTAATATAATCTTTGATTTTGGGCAGCCTTTTTTAATCTGGCTAATAATAAAAATAGGATTTTCAGATCTAGGATTATCATTTGTTAAATATATTTTAGAAGCAAATTGATTTGCTATTTTGCCCATTTTATATCTTTTTCCTTTATCTCGATCCCCTCCGCATCCAAATACAAGATCGACTTTTTTATTAAATTGTTTTGCTAATGTTTGAAGACTCTTTTTTAAAGCATCAGGAGTATGCGCATAATCAACCACGACTGCGGAGTGTGTTTTTTTGCTGCCTACATATTGCATCCGACCTTTTGCAGATTTAATTTTGGATAAAGTGTTTATTATCTTATCTGGATTTTTTAAAGATAAATAAGTCGCCAATATTGCTGCAAATAGATTTTTAATTTGAAAATCGCCTATTAGATTAATTCTAATATTATATATTTTATTTAAAAAATTAATTTTTACTATTTGTTGCTTCCCTAAATAATTATGAGAAATTAATTTTATTGCATTGCCTTTAGATCCATAAGATAAAATATTTATTTTTCTTTTTTTACAAATTTTATTCAATACGGAATATTCGGGAATATCTGTGTCTATAATTGCAAAAGAGTTTTTTTTTAATAAAGAACTAAAAAGATAAAGTTTAGCTTCCAAATATTTTTTTAAATTCTTATGATAATCTAAATGATCTTGTGTAAAATTTGTAAAAATTCCAGCTTTAAAATTAATACTATCTAATCTATTCTGATGAAGTCCATGACTAGAAGCCTCTAAGCATACATTGTCAATTTTATTTCTTTTTAAATAATTTAATTCTTTATGAATTGTAATAGTATCTGGAGTTGTAAGACTAGTTTTTTTAAATTTATTTTTGTAAAAAATACCAAGTGTACCAATAGCTGCTGAATTTTTTTTAAGATTTTTTAAAATCTGAAAATAAAAATTAACAACGGATGATTTTCCATTTGTTCCGGTAACTGCAATTATATTATTTGGTTTTTCTTTATATTTAATAGAGCAAGCTTCTGCTAAAAATTTTCTAACGTTTTTTACTGTTAAATAATTTTTATTTTTTATATTTTTACTTGTAACAATTTTAAAAGCTCCATTTGATAAAGCTTCTGATGAATATAAATCTCCAGATTGTTTTGAACCTTCCATTGCAAAAAAAATATCATTTTTTTTTACTTCTTTTGAATTGATAGAAAAATTTCTATTTTTATTTTTTAAAAATTTAATTTTTTTACTTAACATTAAGAGCAATATTATAATTCTTTGAAGCTAAAATAGGTCCAATTCTTTTTATAATAGTCCCTGCTGTCGGAACAGCATTCCATCCTGAATCTGATTTATAAAAACCCTTGCTAGGAATTGCTTTTGGTTCATCAATCATAACTAATAATAAATATTCAGGTTTTTCTTCTGGATATGCTGAAACAAAAACGGTCATAACATCCTTAGAATAGCCTTTGGATGTTTTAGAAACTTTCACAGCAGTTCCTGTTTTTCCTATTACAGAATAACCATTAACATCTGCTCTTTTTGCAGTGCCTTGCATAGGATCATCCTTATCGACCACTTTTCTAAGCATTTTTACCATTTTTTTACTTGTTTCTTCGCTAATAACTCTCTCTTTTTTTAAATTCTGATTTTGTTTTACTAAAGTTGGATAAATTTTGTATCCACCATTTACTAACGATGCATAAGCGGATGCTAATTGAATAGGCGTTGTACTAATTCCATGACCATAAGAGGCAGTTGCTAAAGTACAGTTGTCCCATTTCATGGGTAAAGATTTTCCCTTTTCCGGAAGTTCGATAGATGCTTTCTCAAATATTCCTAACTTAGTTAAGAAATTTTTATGATTTTCAATTCCAATTTTTTCTATTATTTTTACTGTTCCTATATTTGAAGATTTTACTAAAATTTCTGTAGCAGTTAGATCTCTTTTTAAATTTTTATCATGCTCATTTATTGGCTGAGAAGTACCACAATTATAAACCTGTTTTTCTAGATTATTAAATAAAGTATTCTCATCAATTATTTTCAATTCTAACGCATTAGCAATTGTTAAAGCCTTGAATACAGATCCTAGCTCGTAAACACCAAGGGTAATCTTATTTAAATATTTCTCATCACTTACCAATGTGCGTCTATTAATGTCAAAGTCTGGTAGAGAAACTAATGATATTATTTCTCCAGAATTAACATTCATAAGAAGTGAAGCCGCGCCTCTTGCTGAATAATCAGTAATAGCTTTTTCTAGCGCATCTCTGACCTGTGACTGGATCACAGTGTCTAGTGTAATTTGAAAAGAACTTTCAGAAAATTTTTTATTTAAAATCTGATTATTAAAATGATTTTCAATTCCTGAGATTCCTTTATTATCTTCATCTGTTTGACCAAGCACATGACTAAATAAGTTTCTTTGCGGATAAATTCTAACCTGTCTTCTACTTAATTCTATTGCGGGCTCACCTAGCATAATCGCTTTTTTATATTCAATATGATCAAGTTTTTTTTTAAGAACTAATCTTTTTTTTTCTACACTCTCTTTTTGAATTTCACTTATATTCAATCCTGGAAACTGAGATTTTAATTTTATTAAAAGTTGAGGTAGATCATTTGTTTTATCAACTTTTAAAACAAGGTCATAAATATCAATATTCTTTGCTATTAATAAATTTGCTCTATCAATGATGTCTCTTCTTTCATTGAAATCTTTGTCAGTTATAAAATCGTCAAAATTGATCTCATTACTTCTGTTAATACCAAGATATAAAAGTTTTAATAAAATTATTAAAAATACAAAGAAAAAAATTTTAAATACAAAATTTGCTCTAGAATTAAATAAAGAATAACCACTATTTATATTATTTTTATTATCTTCATTTATAAAATTCTGAAAATAAAAACTTTTTTGTTTATTATTATTTAATTTATTTTTCATTTAAATATTTAAAATTAGTTTTATCCATTTCAATATAGTCTGGTGATAAATGCAGGTTTGCTAATTTTTTTACTCTTTCAGGGGCTGCAAGATAATTATTTTCTAATTTTTCATTCTTTAATTTTTCAACTAAGTCTGTCTGTTCCTGCTTTAATTTAAGTATTTCCTTTTCAAGATCGCGGGTTTTGTTCTTAATATAGGAGACGCATATTGTCCCAATAACAATAATAGATAAAACGATTAGTATTTTTTTACGCATGCATAGCCTCTTCCAACTGAAAATATTTTTCAAGATTTAAATAAGATCTTTTAAATTGAAAAGAATGATCGTGAATTTTGATTGCAAATCTTAATTTTGCAGATCTCGCTCTATTATTATTTTTTATTTCTTTTTCAGATGGTATGATTGGTTTTCTATCTTTAATTGCTAAGATATTAAAATTTTCATTTTGATTATTTTCAGGTAAATAACGAGAGGTTCCTTTTTTCTTATTCGAAAAAAAATCAAAAACTTTTTTAACAATTTTATCTTCTAAAGAATGAAAAGTAATAACAACTATCTTTCCGTCTATAGATAAATTTTTTATCGCTGAAATTAAACCTTCATAAAGTTCAGTTAATTCTTGATTTACAATCATCCTGATAGCTTGAAAAATTTTTGCACAAGAATCTACTTTGTTATATTTGCTGTTTTTATATCTTTTAGCTCTTAAAATAATTTCAACTAATTCTTGTGTTGAATTAATTTCTTTATCCTGTCTTTTTTGTACAATTAGTTTCGCAATCAAACCAGAATCTTTATCTTCACCAAATAAATTAAAAATATTTTTTAAATCTTTTTGATCAAGTTTATTAACAATATCATGCGCAGAAACATTATTTTTTCCCATGGTCATTTTTAATAATCCGTCCTGTCGATAAGAAAATCCTCTTTCAGCATTATCAATTTGAAAGGAAGATAGTCCAAGATCAAAAATTATTGCAACAGGAATTTTTTCTAAATTTCGTTCTTTTATAATATTTTCTAAATTGCTAAATCTATCAATAATAAATTCAAACCTATGCTTATATTCTTTGCTTATTTCTTTAGAAAATAACTGTACAAAATTATCTCTATCTATCGAAATAACTTTTGTATTTTTTTTAGATAATATTTTTCTAGTAATACTTCCGCCACCAAAAGTACAATCAATATAAATTCCTGATTTATAAGGAGTTAATATCCTATCAATGTCTTCCGACATCACTGGAATATGTTTAAATTCCAGTGACATAGGAAAATTTTTATCTTTAATTAATCTCTAATTAGTTTGACGTCTTAAAAAGGCAGGAATTTCTAAATCTGCTTTTTCTGCGTCAGTAAGATCATGTCCTAAATCTTTAAAGAATTGAGAAGAGCCTTCTTTATCATTAGTAATGCCTTTTAAATTTTCATCTTCAGAAAATAGTTTAGGAAAAGATGTAACTTCTTCAACTATTTGCGTATTTTCTTTTTCATTTAGTACGCTCAAATCCTGAGATAAAATATTTTGTTCTTGAACAGCATTTAAATTTGCGGCTTGTTCTTGAACGTTCATATGATTTAACGCCTGGCTATTTATCTCAGCAACATGTGATGTTTCCTGAAACATATCAAGTGCTGCTGCCCCATTAGTCATTGCCTGAGGAGCTGTTGCTTGAGTTGTATAATTAGGAACAAAAGATTGCTGCGGTCTATTGTAAATAGTGCTGTATCCATTGTTTCTATTATTAATATGTCTCATCATGCTAACCACTGGTTTATTATTAATAGCTGCTTCGCCTCCTAAACCAGTTGCAACAATTGACACTCTCATTTTTCCACCTAAAGACTCCTCAAATGTGGACCCAACTAAAATTTCAGCTGAAGGATCAACTTCTGCTCTTATTTTATTAGCCGCCTCATCCACCTCAAATAGAGTGATATCATTGCCACCAGTAATATTAATTAAAAGGCCTTTTGCTCCTTTTAATGAATAATCATCAATTAATGGATTAGATAAAGCTGCTTCTGCAGACATAACTGCTCTCTTATCTCCTTCAGCTTCTCCTGTTCCCATCATAGCTTTGCCCATACCCTTCATTACTGTTTCAATATCAGCAAAATCTAAATTGATAAGACCTGGCTTAACAATTAAATCTGTTACTCCTCTAACGCCTTGCATTAAAACATTGTCAGCCATTTTAAATGCTTGAGGGAAAGTAGTTTTCTCATTAGCAACTTTAAATAAATTTTGGTTAGGAATTATAATACTAGTATCAACATATTTTTTTAATTCCTCTAAACCTCTTTCAGCAACTTTTAATCTTCCTGGTCCTTCAAAAATAAAAGGTTTTGTTACAACGGCTACTGTTAATAAATTTAAATCTTTTGCTGCTCTTGCAATTACAGGAGCCGCGCCTGTTCCTGTTCCACCACCCATACCTGCTGTTATGAAAACCATATTTGCGCCTTGTAAAAGATTTATTAATTCATTTAAAGTTTCCTCTGCTGCAGCTTGTCCGATATCAGACTTTGCTCCTGCTCCAAGTCCTCTTGTTAAATTTGTTCCAAGTTGAATCTTACATCCGGCTTTATTAAATTTTAAAGCTTGCGCATCAGTATTTGCAGCTACAAATTCTACTCCTTGAATTCCATAATCTATCATGTTGTTAATAGCGTTACCGCCTGCTCCTCCAACTCCTAAAACAACTATTCTAGGTTTTAATTCTCTTAATTCTGGTACATTTATTTTTATTGTCATTTGTTTCTCCCTTTTTATTGTTATTTGTTAATATTCATTAAGACCATTTTAAATCTGATCTTAATGTCTTAGCTTTTTTTCTTGCCTCTTCTCTAAATTTTGAAAACTTTGTAGGTTCCCACATTTGAAATGTTTTTCCTTGTCCCACAAAAACTACTGTTTCTTTAATTCCGGAATGATCTAAAAGTTTTTTTGGAAGCACTACTCTTCCATCAGAGTCAAAATTTAATTGAAAACTGTCTGCAAGTATTGAAGTTGCGAATGTATCTCTATTTTCCTCAAAGGGACTAAGACTATCTATACTGTCACTTAGTTTTTCAATTCTGCTTTGAGGGCAAAATTCAATTGATGAATTTGTAAATGAAGGGTAACAAATTACGCTATTGTATCCTAAAGATGATAAATGAGATCTAAAGCTAGCAGGCACTGACACTCTGCCTTTCTTGTCTAACTTGTTTTCGTACGTTGATATAAACATTTATTTTTTTTAAAAAAAAATTCCCGATAAATTTATTCATAAAATATTTAATATTTATCATTTATGGGTTATCATGGGATAACATGGTATATAATAGTAAGTCAATGGAGAAGTACTCTATTTAAATTATTAATTTTATTATTTTGTTCTTATTTTGTTCTAACTAAAATTATTAAATATCAATTAAAATAAATAGATAAAAATAAAGTGAAGTTATTAAATTGCCAGTTAGTCTGTAAGCTGGGTTCTGTCATTGAAAACGGTAATTTATCTAGGTCTATTGTCACCAATAGACTCGAGCAACCAACCCAAACAACTCACCCAAGATTAGGCTAGATTTAAATAAATTTAAATCATGTTGTTTCTATTTGGTCTTGCTCCCAGTGGGGTTTTCCATGCGGTTTTTGTTACCAAAAACCCGGTGTGCTCTTACCACACCTTTTCACCCTTGCCTTGATAAGGCGGTTTATTTTCTGTGGCACTATCCCTGAGGTCACCCTCGCCAGCTATTAGCTGGCACTGTTATCTTGTGGAGCCCAGACTTTCCTCTTTGAAAATATCAAAGCTACCATTCAACTAACTGGCGCTTTTAAATATATATTAAAGAAAATTAAAATTCAACTATTAAATGAATTTTTGTAAATTATTTAAGATCAAATAACATTCTTGATCAAAAATACCATTGATCAACTCTTGTCTATACCTTCTTTGAAAAGCTCTTATAAAATTCTTATCTAATCTCCCTGCTGTTAAAACCTTTGAATATCCTAGCTTTTTTATCATTTTAAGCATATTTATTTTGTTAATATTTATTAATTTTTTTAATCTAAAATTATTAATAAATTTTTCATCTAGCGAATGCCAAATCGCTAAATCTTTTTTATAAAGTTTTTTCCATGGAAATTTTTCTCCAGGATCTTTTTTTCTATTTGTAGCGATATCTGAGTGACCGATAATATTAATATTTTGAATATTAAATTTTTTTTTTAATATTTCTAAGATCTTAATAAGTTGATTAATTTGTTTATTTGAAAAATTTTGGTAACCATATTGATGACCTTTATTTTCAAGCTCAATCCCAATAGAGGTCTTATTTAAGTTTTTAAAATTAAACCAATTTGAAATGCCTGCGTGCCATGCAATGTTATTATCTTTTACTAATTGTAAAATTTTTCCAGTTCTTCCTATAAGATAATGACTGCTAACCTCATATTTTTTTGAGATAAGTCTTTCTACCGCTGATTGTAAAGATCTCATTCCTGTATAATGGATAACAATTGAATGAATTTTCCTTCTTTTATTGCAGAATATATAGTTGGGAGAACTTAAATATTTAATTTTCATCTTTAACCCCTAAAATACACTAAAAAGTATTAAATTTCTTGGGTGTTTTTAAATATGTAATTATAGAAAATATCTGTATATAGACAATTTTAAGATTATGAAAAAAATACTTCTAGTTATAGCTTTTTTGACAGTATTAAATTCAAAGCCTGTCTACT
>RGRP01000130.1 GCA_010021145.1 Candidatus Fonsibacter lacus | reverse complement strand
GAGGGGGAATAATATGTCTAATAAAAATATACCAATAAAAACCTCATTTTCTGGGAAAGATTATGACGAATGGAAATTACATAGCGCTGATTTTATGCCATTTGCTTATCAAGATGAATTTGCAGAAAATATAAATAAAATAATTGAAATATTAGAGAATTTGCCAAGATGCGAAGGTGAATTATTGGAAAGTCTCCGAAAAGCTAAATCTTTTGCATGTTCAACAATTATTCCTGATGGTGGTGGATTTTCTAGGGTATTTTTTAATACTCCACAAGATTTAAGAAATTTCATAGAAAATTATAAAGAGGAGAGTCATGATTAAGATATTAAAAAATCTTTTTTGTAAAAAAAATAAAATAGGATTAATAGAATTAACCGAAAGGGAACTAATATTACTTTGTAATTTAGTGTCGCAAGAAAATAAAAGAGTTCGTGCAGAATTTAAATTAAAAAATATCAATTTTGATAAATTCGCAGCAGAATTTGAGGAACCTCATACTCTTGTAACTATATTTGATAAATTTAAAAATCTTGCTACCGAGGCTAATATAGAAATAAGAGGATTAACTAATGACAGATAGATTTGGAATCATAGGAGCCAGCGAAGTTGCTGGACTCCTAAAAGAATACTCGGCTAATTTGCTTGCAGAAAACATCATAGGTGAAAATATACACGATTCATTATTGCAGATGCCAAGTTATCTTGAGACAAGATATTCGCTTGGTAAAAAACTAATGCTTGATAGAGAACAGTTTAAGAGTTTCAATAACTTCAACTCTAATGAAGCAATGAAACGAGGGCAAGCAATGGAGGAAGCGGTAAAAGATGATTTTATATTTTTCTCAAAAGTAAAAAATATTGTAGAATCTCAAACTCAAAAAGAAAAAATAATCAAAGGTTGTAAATTTCCATTTAGAGCGACTATTGATTATCTTCTAAGTAATGGTTCAATTCTTGAGTGTAAAACTACAAATGACCTTTTTGGCTGGTCTAAGATTGAAAAATACGGCTTGCCTTTCAATTATTATATCCAGTGCCAAGCTCAAATGTGGTTGCACGAAAAAGAAAGTTGCTTCATTCATATTGCAGGAGTTAACAAAGAGCATCAAATTTTGGAAAGTAAAACTTTTGAGATTGGGGTTGATTCAAAAATAATTCGTGCAATTACTGCAAGTTTAGTTTGGTTTAGTGCGGAATTTGAAAGAGGCACTTTAATTAATAAAGACGATAGCGAAAAAACTAAAAAAGATAAACAAATTGACGAGTTTTTGGAACTAGAAAGGGGAACACTTGAATTACCTCTTGAAAGTGATTTATCGGCTAAATTAAGCAGATTAAAAGAGCTTGAAGAAGCAAAAAAAGAATATGAAAAACTTGATAAAGAAATTAGGGAAACAATCAGGCAGTCAATGGCAGGTTATAAATATGCTCGTTTCAAATCTAATCAATTTGAGATTGAGGCTAAATATAGCAATGAATCTTATCACGATGAAGCAAGTATCAACGAAGCAATTGATAAAGCTAAATCAATTCAAGTCGGCGATGTAAAAGCTGGCAAGAAATTAACAATTAAATATTAAAAAGAGGTTAACAATGACTAAATATTTAATTACTCCAACTTTATTGAATAGCTTTCAATATTACATTCAAGACGAATATAAAAGCCCTGCGGATAGTAGGGCTGATTTCTTGAAGACTTTATCAAGAGAAAAGTTCGAGCCTAACGAGGCTATGCAGAAAGGGATAGATTTTGAAAATGATATAAAAATAGCTTATGAGCCATTTCATCAAATAGATATTCATCATGAAGATTATGATGAAAGACAGCACATAGTTAATATTTTTGCTAAAATGGTAAATGGCGGACTTTGGCAACAAACTGTCAAAAAAGATTTGACGGTTGGTAATCAAGAGTTTTTGCTTTACGGAAAATGCGATGTTGTAAAACGGGATACTATTTACGACATTAAATTCACTAGTAATTATGAAGTTGGTAAATTCTTAGACTCAACACAACATTTGATTTATTTATATTGCTTAGATTTGCCAAAGTTTCAATATTTAGTAAGTGATGGCGAAGAATATTGGGTTGAGGATTATCATAATCATAAAGGAATTGAAGACGAGATTAAATCTAAAATTAGTGATTTTCTAAGTTATCTTGAAAACGACAAAGAAGCCAAAGAAATGTTTTTTACAAAATGGGAGTCAAAATGAATTATGAAGAATATTTCTTTTCAAAAACATTTTCACAGAATTATAGTTGATGGTAAAGAAGTTGGTTATATTCAAATATTATCTTATAATAGCGATTATCCGCAAATTGAGTATAATTTGGATGATGAGTATCACAATAAAGGGATTATGACTAGGGAGGTTAAAAACTACCTAGAAGCTATTAAAAACGATTATAAAGTTATTACTGCCGTTGTTAAAGAAAATAACTTGGCAAGTATCAGGGTTTTAATTAAAAATGGCTTTATTCAAATTCCTTTTGGAAAAGCTGGTTATAAAATT
>RGRP01000129.1 GCA_010021145.1 Candidatus Fonsibacter lacus | reverse complement strand
CTTTAGTAATCACTGCTTGTCTTGTTCTGTTGTAATTAATTGTTAGTTTTGCAATTAAATCTCCAGCATTTCTAGTTGCATTGTCCATAGCTGTCATTCTTGACCCTTGTTCGCTAGCCTGATTTTCTAAAAAAGCAGTATAAATTTGAGTTGCAATATTTTTTGGTAAAAGATTTTCTAAAATATCATTTTCATCCGGTTCGTATTCATATTCGCTATTATTTGCTAAAGACTGTTGATTTAATTTTTGTTCAATAGAAACTGGAATTAATTGCTGGGCCTGAGGAATTTGAGAAATAACACTCTTAAATTGATTATAAAATAATGTGCAAATATCAAATTCATTTCTAGTAAATAAATTTAAAATTTTATCAGTAATTTCTTGAGCCTTGCCAAAAGAAACGACTTTTTCATCTTTTAAACTTATTCTATCAATAATGTACTGATTGTACTTTCTTTTTAACTGATCATTCGCTTTGCTACCAACAACTATAATTTTTAAATTTTTTTTCTCATTTAATATTTTTTCAAAAAATACTTTTGCTTTTCTACAAATATTTGTATTGAAGCCTCCACATAGTCCCCTATCAGAACTTAAAACAACACAAAGATGAGTTTCATTTTTTTGATTACCCACTAGTAATTTTGGAGCTGAATCCATGTCAGTTACTGAATTTTTTAAATTTGATATTATAGAATTTAATTTCTCAGAATAGGGTCTTGCATTCTCTGCGTTCTGTTGAGCTTTTCTAAGTTTAGCAGCGGCAACCATTTTCATAGCTTTTGTTATTTTTTGTGTTGATTTAACACTACTAATTCTGTTTCTTAAAAATTTTAGACTAGCCATTATTTTTGAAAACCTTTCTTAAAGTCAGCAATGAACGCTTTTAACTTTTCCTCATTAGATTCATCAATTTTTCCTGAAGACTTAATATTGTTCAAAATATCTGGCGCTTCTGATTTTATTTTTGATAAAAGTTTTTTTTCAAAAGACTTTATTTGATTAAGTTCAACATCATCTAAGAAACCTTTTACGCCTGAAAAAATTGATACGACTTGTTCCTCTACTTTTAAAGGGGAGTACTGATCTTGTTTTAATAATTCAGTTAATTTTGATCCACGATTTAATAATTTTTGAGTAGCAAGGTCTAAATCAGATCCAAACTGAGCAAATGCAGCCATTTCACGATATTGAGCAAGTTCTAGTTTGATTGAACCAGAAACTTGTTTCATTGCTTTAATCTGTGCCGCAGATCCCACCCTAGAAACCGATATACCTACGTTAACAGCTGGTCTAACCCCTTTATAAAAAAGTTCAGTTTCTAAAAATATTTGTCCATCGGTGATAGAAATAACGTTTGTTGGAATGTAAGCGGAAACGTCGCTCGCTTGCGTTTCAATAATCGGCAAAGCTGTGAGAGATCCTCCACCATGCTTGTCGTTCAATTTTGCAGCTCTTTCAAGTAATCTGCTATGAAGATAAAATACATCTCCTGGAAAAGCTTCTCGTCCTGGAGGTCTACGTAAAAGTAGTGACATCTGTCTATAAGCAACTGCTTGTTTTGATAAATCATCATAAACAATAAGAGCATGCATCCCGTTATCTCTGAAATACTCTCCCATTGTACATCCTGTATATGGAGCTAAGAATTGTAATGGCGCAGGATCAGAAGCTGTTGCTGCAACAACAATTGTATATTCCATTGCTCCAGCCTCTTCTAATGTTTTTACGATCTGAGCAACACTTGATCTTTTTTGTCCAATCGCAACATAAATACAATAAAGTTTTTTACTTTCATCATTGGACTTATTAATTTCTTTTTGATTAATAATTGTATCAATAGCAATTGCTGTTTTTCCAGTTTGTCTATCACCAATAATTAATTCCCTTTGTCCTCTTCCAACAGGAATTAAGCTATCAATAGCTTTTAATCCTGTTTGCATGGGTTCATTAACTGATTTTCTTGGAATAATACCAGGCGCTTTAATCTCAACTCTTTTCCTTTCGGCTTTTTTATCAATCGGACCTTTTCCATCTATTGGATTACCTAATCCATCAACTACTCGACCTAATAAAGATTTTCCAACAGCAACGTCAACGATTGATCCTGTTCTTTTTACGATATCGCCTTCTTTAATTTTTGAGTCATCGCCAAAAATAACCACTCCGACATTTTCAGTTTCAAGGTTTAAAGCCATACCTTTTGTACCTTCAGAGAATTGAACCATCTCTCCAGCTTGAACATTATCTAATCCGTAAACTCTGGCTATACCGTCTCCTACTGTCAAAACTTGACCAACTTCTGAAACTTCAACTTCAGTTCCAAAATTTTTTATTTGGTCTTTTAAAATATTAGTAATTTCAGAAGGATTAATTTTCATTTTTATTTATTTAATAAATTATTTAATCTTGTTTTAGCGGAAGTATCAATCATAGTGCTTCCAATTTGAAGAATTGACCCAACTAATAAAGATGGGTCCACAGAAAAAGAAATATTGATTTTTTTCTTTAAAATATTATCTAATTTTTTT
>RGRP01000128.1 GCA_010021145.1 Candidatus Fonsibacter lacus | reverse complement strand
AAATAATCTATAGTGAACTTCCATGGCGCGTTTTATTTTTGTTACTGGCGGCGTGGTTTCATCTCTTGGCAAAGGTATAGCTTCTGCTTCTATAGCAACGTTATTACAATCTAGAGGTTATAAGGTAAGAATTAGAAAATTAGATCCTTACTTAAATATAGACCCAGGCACAATGAATCCTTATGAGCATGGCGAGGTTTATGTAACAGAAGATGGAGCAGAAACTGATCTTGATCTTGGACACTACGAAAGGTTTACAGAAATAAATTCAAAAAAATCAGACAATATTACAACAGGAAAAATTTATCAAAATATAATAATTAAAGAAAGAAACGGTCAATATAAAGGATCAACTGTACAAATTATTCCACATGTTACTGATGAAATAAAAAAATTTATTACTAGTGATCTGACTAATGAAGATTTCGTAATTTGTGAAATAGGTGGAACGGTAGGAGATATTGAAAGTTTGCCTTTTTTAGAAGCCATTAGACAATATTCTAATGAAGTCGGAACTAAAAATTGTTTATTTATTCACTTAACTTTAGTTCCTTATATTAAAAGTGCAGCTGAATTAAAAACAAAGCCAACTCAACATTCTGTAAAAGAACTTAGAAGCATTGGTATACAGCCTGACATGATTTTGTGTCGTTCTGAAAGTTTAATTCCTAATGAAGAAAAAGCTAAAATCGCATTATTTTGCAATGTAAAAAAATCTAACGTATTTCAATCCATCGATGTAAAATCAATTTATGAGGTTCCAATTAAGTATCAAGAAGAAGGATTAGATAAAAAAATATTGGAACATTTTAAAATTGTTAATAGAACAAATCCAAAATTAGATAATTGGAAATCTTTTAATAAAAAACTTAATAACAAAAAAAACAGTATTAAAATTTCTATTGTGGGTAAATACACGCATTTAAAAGATGCTTACAAATCTTTAAACGAAGCATTAATTCACGCTGCAGTTTATAATAATGTAGATTTAGATCTTAATTGGATTGAGTCTTCAGATATTAAGAATTTAAAAGATTTAGAATATAAATTAGGTAAATCGAATGGAATTTTAATACCGGGTGGTTTTGGAAAACGTGGCGTTGAAGGTAAAATTTTATCTGTTCAATTAGCGAGAGGTAAAAAAATACCTTTTTTTGGAATATGTTTTGGAATGCAAATTTCAGTTATAGAATTTTCAAGAAATTTATTAGGTCTTAAAGATTCAAATTCTACAGAATTATCTAAGACAAAAAATCCTGTAGTTTGTCTTATGGAAGAATGGATAAAAGGCAAAAAGATTTTAAAGGGAGAAAAATATAAAATTGGTGGTTCAATGAGATTAGGTTCTTACCCTGCAAAAGTTAAAAAAAATTCATTACTTTACAAAATTTATGGCAATAAAACCTTAATTCACGAAAGACATAGACACAGATATGAAGTAAATAATTCTTATAAATCAATGTTAGAAAAAAAAGGTGTTATATTTTCAGCTAATTCACCGGATGGAAAATTACCAGAAGCTATAGAACTGAAAGATCACCCTTGGTTTGTGGGAGTTCAATTTCATCCAGAATTAAAATCAAGACCTTTCCATCCTCATGAAATATTTATTTCATTTATTGATGCTGCTATTAAAAATAAAAAATTAAATTCATGAAAAATAAAATTATTAAAATTAAAAAATTAAATTTAGGTAATGATCTCCCCCTGACTTTAATTGCGGGTCCTTGTCAAATTGAAAGTAAAGATCACTGTCACATGATTGCCTCAAAAGTTAAAGAAATAACAAATAAATTAAAGATAGGATTTATTTTTAAAAGTTCTTTCGATAAAGCCAATAGAACAAGTTTAAAATCTAAAAGAGGAATTGGCCTTGATAAGTCATTGTCTATATTTGATTACATTTCAAAAGATTTAGATATTCCTGTTTTAACAGACGTTCATAATGAGGAACAATGTAAAATAGTTTCTAAAGTTGTTGATGTTATACAAATACCAGCTTTTCTATGTAGACAGACAGACTTATTAATTGCTGCCGCTAAAACAAATAAAGTCGTTAATGTTAAAAAAGGACAATTCCTAGCTCCTTGGGATATGAAGAATGTTATAAAAAAAATAGAAGAGAGTGGTAATGATAAAATATTAGTTACGGAAAGAGGAGTTAGTTTTGGATATAACACATTAGTTTCTGATATGCGTTCATTATCAATTTTAGCAGATTTTGGTTATCCAGTGGTTTTTGATGCCACCCATTCCGTTCAACAGCCCGGAGGTAAAGGCGATAGTAGTAGTGGTGAAAGACAATTTGTTAATTCATTATCAAGAGCTGCTGTAGCCGTAGGGGTTTCGACGATATTTTTGGAGACCCATGATAATCCTGACAAGGCCCCATCTGATGGAGCAAATATGATACCTCTTAGTAACCTAGAGCGTTTGCTTAAAGATTTAATAGGAATAGATAAATTAATTAAGTCAAAATAGTTAATGTCAGTTATTAAAAAGGTTAAAGCAAGACAGGTTTTTGATAGCAGGGGTTTTCCAACAGTAGAAG
>RGRP01000127.1 GCA_010021145.1 Candidatus Fonsibacter lacus | reverse complement strand
ATTTTCCAGCATATCTTTTAAGTCTTTGCGTCCCGCCAATTCCAGGAATTAAGCCAAGATTTATTTCAGGTTGTCCAAATTTTGCATTCTCAGATGCAATAATAAAATCACAAATGAGTGCAAGTTCCATCCCGCCCCCTAAAGCATAGCCTTCAACAAGAGCAATAACTGGCTTTTTAATATTGTAGATTTCATCAAAGGCATCAAAAAGTTTTTTATCAGCCGCAGTTTTTTTATTTAAAGAATTTAACTCTTTAATATCAGCGCCGGGTGAGAATAGTTTTTGATTACCTTCAATTGCAATACATACTATTGAATTATCTTGATCAAAGTTTTGTAGTGCTTGTAAAATTTCCTTTGAAGTTTCAATATCTAAAGAATTTTTCTCGGCAACTCGATCTATCTGAACAAAGCCAATAGCTTGTTCAGATCTTACTTTAATGTTTTTAAAGTCCATTAAAGAGACTATTTATGATCGATAAAATTACGTTCAATACACATTGCGATTCCCATTCCGCCGCCAATACAAAGAGTAGCAAGTCCTCTTTTAAAATGAGATCTGATCATTTCATGAATTAACGTTGTTAAAATTCGAGCACCCGATGCTCCAATTGGATGGCCCAGTGCAATAGCACCCCCATTCACATTTACTTTATCAACGGTCCAACCCATTTCTTTGTTCACTGCAATGGCTTGTGCTGCAAAGGCTTCATTTGCTTCAATTAAATCTAATTCATCCTCACCCCAACCTGCTTTTTTAAGTGCAAGACGAGAGGCCGGGATTGGCCCTGTTCCCATAATAGATGGATCTACACCACATACAGCCCACGAAACTATTTTTGCAAGTGGCTCAATGCCAAGTTCATGTGCAGTTTTACCTGACATTAAAGATACTGCTGCCGCACCATCATTTAATCCAGATGCATTACCTGCGGTTACCGTTCCATCTTTTTTAAATGCTGGTTTTAATGCCTCAAGTTTTTCAATAGTTGTTCCATCTTTTGGATATTCATCTTTATCAAAAATTACATCCTGTTTTTTTACTTTTACAGTTACTGGAACGATTTCATCTTTAAATTTTTTAGCTTTAATTGCATCAACGGCTTTTCTTTGTGAAGCTGCTGCAAAGGAATCTTGATCTTTTCTTGTGATTTGAAATTTTTGTGCAACATTTTCTGCCGTCATACCCATATGATATTGATTATAAACATCCCACAATCCATCAATAATCATTGAATCTTGTAATTTAGTGTCACCTAATTTCACACCATTTCTTAAGTTAATAAAGTGTGGAGCGTTGCTCATGCTCTCTTGTCCGCCAGCAACAACTATTTTAGCATCGCCGCATTTAATTGAGTTGTAGCCAAATGCAACTGCTGCCAGCCCTGAACCGCAAAGTTGGTTAATTGTCGTTGCAGTTTTTTCAACCGGTATGCCAGCATGAATAGCAGCTTGTCGTGCAGGATTTTGTCCAACGCCTGCAGCCAAAATTTGACCCATGTAAACGGTATCAACTTGTTCAGGTTTAATTTCTGATTTTTCTAAAACTTTTTTAATTACTTCTGATCCTAATTGAGGAGCTGTTAAAGAGGAAAGAGAACCGCCGAAAGATCCAACAGCTGTTCGTGCTGCACTTGTTATAACAACATCATTATCACTCATCTTAATTATTTATCCCTTTCGTTTTAAATTTATTTTTACTGCATGTACTGGCCACCATTAATTGAAAAGGTAGCGCCTGTAATGAAACCTGCTTTATCACTTACTAGATAACTTGCCAAGGCGGCAATTTCTGCTGGTTCTGCTAATCGTCCAACTGGAATTTGAGATACGATTCCCTTTAAAATTGTAGGATCAATCTTTTTAACCATATCAGTACCAACGTAACCTGGTGCGATAACATTAATTGTTATTCCTTTATTTGCATTCTCTAATGCAAGAGCTTTTGAAAAGCCAATAATTCCAGCTTTTGCAGCAGAATAATTCGTTTGTCCAACTTGTCCTTTTAAACCGTTGATCGAGCTTAAAGATATAATTCTACCAAAATTTTTAGCACGCATTTTTTCAATAACGTTTCTACAAACATTAAAAAGAGAATTTAAGTTGGTATTTATAACTGCATTCCATTCTTCAGGTGCCATCTTATGTAAAAAACGATCTTTAGTAATTCCGGCATTGTTGATAACAATTTCAACGTCACCATATTTTTTTTCAATTTCAGCAATTGCTGCCTTGCAGCTTTCAAAGTATGCAACGTCAAATTTAAAAACTTCTATTCCTGTCTGTTTTGAAAATACTTGTGCAGGTTCATCTTTACCAACGTAAGTGCAAACGACTTTAAAACCATCTTCTTTTAATTTATTTGCAATTGCAGCGCCAATTCCTCTTGTGCCGCCTGTAACTAAAGCAACTTTTGACATTATTTGACCCCCGATCGATTAGATATTCTTAAAATTATACTAAAGGGAATTTTTAAATACTAGGGTGAATTTGTGAGGATTTTAGAGGGATTTGGCTAGAAATAAGGGGTAGACTAACCAAATCCTCTAAATTTTCGTTAAAAACTAATTAGTTTTT
>RGRP01000126.1 GCA_010021145.1 Candidatus Fonsibacter lacus | reverse complement strand
TACCTACGAACACGAAAAAAAGTTAACCGGTTTAAGTGTAGTGGAAAGTTGGATAATTGAAGACGAAGAAAAAGACAAATCTAAACTTTACGGATTCGACTTACCAAAAGGAACTTGGATGATTTCAATGAAAGTAAATAACGAAGAAGTTTGGAACGATGTTAAAGAAGGTAAAGTAAAAGGCTTTTCAATCGAAGGGTACTTTGCGGACAAGTTCGAAATGAGCGCAGAAGAAGACGAAGCCACCGAAGTAATAAACGAAATAAAAAGTTTGTTAGGAATTGAATTAGAATCCTACACAGACTATCCTAAACAAGCAACCGAAAACGCAAAGATAGCAATTCGATACGCTGAAGAAAACGGATGGGGTGAATGCGGAACGGACGTAGGTAAACAACGAGCCAACCAATTAGCCAACGCAGAACCTATTTCAGAGGAAACCATTTCAAGAATGGCAAGTTTTGAACGACACCGACAAAATTCACAAAAGGAATTAGGCGACGGGTGTGGGCGTTTAATGTGGTTAGCTTGGGGTGGTGACGAAGGTATAGAATGGGCGCAACGTAAATTAGAACAAATTAAAAATAAATAAAATGAGTAACTTAAACACTATTCTAAACAAGTTAGGAAAAATCGAAGAACTTCACGAAACGAACTTGGCTAAACACGAAGTAGAATTAGCGAAATGGCAAGAACAAATATTATCTATTACTGAAAATGATAACAATATTGATTTATCAAAACACGATATTAATTTATCTTTAGTTGATGATTTAAAAGCATATATTTCAAACTCAAAAACTATTGAAAAATTATTTAATGATTTGAATAAAAGAGTAATTAATTTACAAAAAGAAAAAGAAAGTATTTTAAATAAAAAAGGTGAATTATATAGTAATATATCTAAAAGCAATAGTAACGCAAATAAAACATTATTTGATTTTATGAAACAAGCCAAAGAACTTGGAATAAACCCAACTGATAACCCTTTGTATAAACAAGCTAATGAATTATACGATGTGAATTCAGTTTATTTAGATAAATTAGAATCATTTAATAAAATATAAACTATTAAAACGCCAATTAAGATTTATAGATAAATACGAAGTAAATGGCAAAGCAAACTAACGTTAAAGTTCACGTTGCAAAACCCAAGGTTAAGCGTCCAAATGTTCACGCAAAAACCAAAGCAAGTAAGTTAAAAAGTAGCAAGAATTACTTAAAAATATACAAGGGACAAGGGTAAAACTGCAAAAAACTAAAATGCGTTTTAAGGCTATTTTTAGGCGATTTAAGAGACTTTGGGTATTAAGTGGGGTTACTATATTAAAATATAAAGATAATAAAAAATCCTTATTTTATAAGGGTTGTAGAAGGGCAAAGTGTAAGTTTAACACTAACTAAAAAAAATATGATACAAGGTAAAAGAAGCAGCCCAATAGGGGGCAAAAGAGGGTGTCTATGTAAAGACGGAAAGTACCGTAAAAAATGTTGTACGGGTGAACTTCCTAACCAAGGAATAGGAAGCGATGTTACACCACCTAACCCCGTACCGCCACCACCTTTGTGGTATCCTAAACCTTAAAAATGAAACAATCAAAAAACAAATAAGTTATTAAGTTATGAAAAACATTTTAGACAAAATCAACCGAGCGGACGAAATCCAAGCCAACTTGGAATTGGATAAAACGGAATTAGGTAAGCACGAAGTTGAGTTATCATTGGTTGACGATTTAAATAAATTAAAAAATCAATTTATTTCTTCTTGGAAATCGCATACAAGTAAACGAGATGCGTGGGGTGCTGAATCTACTAAAATACTACAACTTATAGCGCAACACGAAACAAAAGGACAACAACTTAAAAAAGAAACTGAAGGGTACGATAAACAACTTTTGGAGATTTCAAGTAGGTTAACAAAATTAAGAAATCAAGCCGACCAATTAGGTTTAACGTTGCCAAGGGAATTAGAATTATTAGATGGAATTTCTTTAACTGCTTGGGGGAATAAATTAGTAGATACAAGAGAAATCGTAGACGAATTTAACCAAAAACTTAAATAAATAAAAATGAAAAATAGCACACTACTTGAAAAAATCAAAGCTATGTTATCTAACGAAATTAAGTTAGAGCAAATGTTAATGGGTGACGGCGTTACCAAAATCGAAGCCGAAACGTTCGAAGCGGGAAAAGAAGTTTTCGTCGTAACTGAAGACGAACAAAAGATAGCCGTTCCCGTTGGAGAATACGAATTAGAAGACGGACGTATTCTTGTTATCGTTGAAGAAGGTATTATTTCTGAAGTGAAAGAAAAAGAAGAAGAAGTAGAAGAAGAAGTTAAAGAAGAAGAAACTACCGAGGAAATGCCTAAAGAAGAAGAAATGAGCGAAGCCGTAGCAACGCCAAAGAAAACTATCGAATCAATCGTAAAAGAAACTTTCTTTAGCGAAATCGAAAGACTTAAAGAAGAAAACGAAATGTTAAAAGCCGAATTAGCAAAGATTACTAAAGTTGACGAAGTAGCAACAGAAGCTACCGAACTTTCAGAAATTCCCGCGCCTATTTCTTTTAACCCCGA
>RGRP01000125.1 GCA_010021145.1 Candidatus Fonsibacter lacus | reverse complement strand
CTTATCATATATGTAAATATAATTTGATAGACTCAGTATTATAACACAATAAAAATAACCCGTAATCCCTCCAAATATAAAACCAAATAATTTATCAATCCCTCCTAAACCGGCCCATTTTAAAGATTTTCCCATAGCTTTCCCTAAGACAATAATTAAGAATAGACTTAATAAAAACACAGTTACACCTGAAACTGTTCTAGCCGTTGACTCATTTTCAATTATTTTACCAACATAAGGAAGCGCATAAGGAATAGAAAATTTTGCTATTATAAAAGCAATAATCCATTTTAAGAAAGAAATTAGACTTAATACGAACCCTTTTTTTGTTGATGATATCAAATTAAAGAGAATTATTAATGCAACGATGATGTCAAATATATTTATGTTATTAGACTTAAAAAAATTTATAAAATTATCCATTCTTAAATGGTTTAATAATAGCAATTAACTGAGGCATTAAGGTTAACACGAGAGTATTGATAAATTATTTGGTTTTATATTTGGAGGGATTACGGGTTATTTTTATTGTGTTATAATACTGAGTCTATCAAATTATATTTACATATATGATAAGTGGCCTGCCTATCTTAAAAACGGCTCTTCTTACAATATCATTGAGTACGGGCGAAAATTATTTGACGAAAAAGTTTTATTTAGCAACGAATATATTGATGAAACAAAAAAGAAATTAAATAAATAATTATATGCTCTTAGATCTAAATGCTGATAAATTAAAAGAAGAGTGCGGTGTTTTTGGAATCTTTGATCATATTGATGCCTCAGCTTTAACTGCTTTAGGACTTCATTCTTTACAACATCGAGGTCAAGAATCTTGCGGTATTGTTTCATATGATGGTAAAAATTTCTTTTCTGAAAGAAGATTAGGATTAGTTGGTGATAATTTTACAAAAGAAACTACTATACAAAAACTTCCTGGAAATTTTGCAATAGGTCATAATCGTTATTCTACAACGGGAGCGCCTGTTTTAAGAAATATTCAACCATTTTTTGCAGATTTATATACTGGTGGAATTAGCATTGCTCATAATGGAAATCTTACTAATTCTATTATGCTAAGAGAAAAGATGATTAAAGATGGAGCTATATTTCAAACTACTTCGGACACAGAAACCATAGTTCAATTGATTGCACGTTCAAAAAGATTAAAAACCATCGATAAAATAATCGACTCTTTGTTTCAAATACAAGGTGGATATGCTCTTGTTATGCTTACAAATAAAAAACTAATCGGTGTAAGAGATCCTTATGGAATAAGACCTTTAGTACTTGGTAAATTAAAAAAATCATACGTACTTGCCTCTGAAACCTGTGCATTAGATATTATTGGTGCAACTTTTGTTCGTGAAATTGAAAACGGAGAGATTGTAATTATCACAAATGATGGAGTAGAAAGTATTAAACCATTTCCTAAAATGAAAGCGCGTCCATGCATATTTGAGTATATTTACTTTGCAAGACCTGACAGCCTAATGTCTGGAAAAAGTGTTTATGAATTTAGAAAAAATTTTGGCGAACAGCTAGCAAAAGAATCTCATGTAGATGCTGATATAGTTTCTGCCGTACCAGACTCTGGCGTTCCTGCTGCGATTGGATATTCTAGAGAGTCAAAGATTCCTTTTGAATTAGGATTAATAAGAAATCATTATGTAGGAAGAACTTTTATTGAACCTACTCAACAAATTAGACAATTGGGAGTTAAATTAAAACATAATCCTAATGCATCTTTAGTTAAAAATAAAAGAATTATCTTAATAGACGACTCAATTGTTAGAGGGACTACATCTAAAAAAATAGTTCAGATGATGTATGATGCTGGAGCAAAAGAAGTTCATATGAGAATATCTTGCCCACCTATTATGTATCCAGACTACTATGGAATTGATACTCCAGATAAAGATCAGCTTTTAGCTTCTAATATGACATTAGATGAAATGACTAATTATATTGGTGTTAAGACTCTAAAATTCTTATCTATAGATGGCATTTATAAAGCAATGGGTTACCAAAAACGTAATAATATTAGTCCTGAATTTACAGACCATTATTTTACAGGAGATTACCCAATACCCCCTCTTGATCAATCAAATAGGAGTGTAAAAGATAATCAATTATCTCTGTTAAGCAATATAAGATAATTTAATTCTTTTTTGATTTAAAAGGATTTTCCGCACTTATAAATTTTAAAAAAATTTTAAAACCTTTAATATTGAATTTTTTACTTAAACTTTTAGCTAAATATTTTTGATAATCTAATGAAAGTTTATTAGCTTGGTTACCAAAAATTTTAAAAATAATTGGTCTTGTGCTTACCTGTTTAATATATTTTATTTTGGGACGAAATTTTGAATATACAGGAATTTTATTTTTATTTATTGCTTCTTGTAAAGCTTGATTTAAATCTTTATGATCAAAATTTTTTCTTAAGCGGGAATGTATACTAATAACTTCATCAAAAATTTTTTTTGGAAAATCTAACTTTAAAGAGCAAATACTAAATGGATCTGATAACAAAGCATCAGAAAATAAATTTTTAATGTAAAATATATATTCATTTTTAATCTTTTTTAATTCGTCAA
>RGRP01000124.1 GCA_010021145.1 Candidatus Fonsibacter lacus | reverse complement strand
GTATTCATAACTTATTAACTTATTTAATTATTACTTGTTCCATTTTTAGCCGTTAACACTTGTAATAGTGCGCGGTTCATTCGTGTTTGTAACGCTACTTGTCACTTGGTTTACTAAACTTCCTATTCCTTGTGCTTCTAAACTTCCGTCACAGCATTTAGAGTTGTATGTTCCGTCTTTACATATACAGCCACGCTTACCGCCTTTAGGACTTGTTTTACTTGGTGTCTTTTTCATCCTTGACCTCTATTTAGTTTTATGTATCTTTTACTTGTTTTTAACTTTGAGCTTTTAGAGTGTTGCTTAGGTCTTTTCTTTCGTGTTTTCCTAAGGAACGCATTTACGTTAGTTTGCTTTTTCAAGGTTATATTTAATATTTAGAAATTAATTCCCAATTAGATTGATTAGCGTCTGTTATGTCGCTTAATAATTTAGAAGAAGCTAAATAGTCTTTGTAAACTGGTAAGGTGTCAATAGAAATTCCTAATTCTTTAGCTTGTGTTTTTATTTTATTAAACACCGCATTGTTTTCTTTTAATTGAGCAGCGTATTTATTTCTATTGTTTTCGTATGTTTTTTGTAATTGCAATTTTAAGTTAGAAGCATCGTCAAACATTTTTTTTACTTTTTGAGCATCAGCTTTCATTTTATTTGCTTCACTACTTTCAGCTTTAATTTTATCAGCTATAGATTTTAAGTCGTCAACTAAAGACAATTCTACATTGTGTTTAGCTAATTCAACCATTACCTTTTCGGCAATATCATTTAGTATTTGCTCTTTCATTTTATTTATTTTTTATTTGTTCTAATTTTCTTTGAGCCCACTCAATTCCTTCGTCACCTCCCCACGCTAACCACATTAACCTACCGCATCCATCGCCAAGTTCTTTATCGGAGTTTTGTCGGTGTCTTTCGAACGCTGCCATTCTTGCAATCGTGTCTTCACTTATAGGCTCGCCATTTGCTAACTGGTTAGCACGTTGTTTACCTACAGGAGTTCCGCAGTCACCCCATCCATTTTCTTCAGCATACCTCAAAGCTATCTTTGCGTTTTCTTTTGCTGCTTCAGGGTAGTCCGTATAAGATTCGAGTTTTAGTAGGTTTTTAAGTTGCTCTATAATTTCGTGCTTCTTCTTTTCTTCTAAACTCATCTCATACTTGTCTGCGAAATATCCTTCTATAGAAAAGCCTTTAACCTTACCTTCTTTGACATCTTTCCATACGTCTTCGTTGTTTACTTTCATTGATATCATCCACGTACCAATTGGTAAATCAAAACCATATAATCGGCTTTTATCCGTCTTTTCGTCTTCTATAATCCAACTTTCTACTACAGACATTCCGTTTAATTCTTGCTTATGTTCGTAGGTAGCGTTGTTTTGATTGCCACGCATTAAGAATAACTCACTTGCTTTACGTACTGTCTTTTCACTAAAGAAAATGTAGTATTCGTCTTTTCCGTTATGTCGGTATATTTGTTTGTTAGGAATTAAAGCAGCACCCATAAGTAAACGCTTCTCCTCGTTAACTTCTTTTAATGCTATTTCGTGTTTGTTTAATGCTACAAAGTTTTCTTCGATAGCGGGAGACTTAACAACGCTTACAGCATCTATTCCGCTTTGCTCGTCTTTTTCGTCTATTATTAGTTCAATAATATTCATAATTCTATAACTTATAAAGTTGCATTTTGTACCCTATTTCTATCTAACGCTTGTGCGCTTGTAACTTCACCGCTTACTACATACGCTTGTACTGGTTGCTGTTGTAATTGCGCTAACTGATTTATTCCACTTGAACCTATTGTGTTAAACTGCGGTGCTGCAGAAGTAACATCAGGTGCGCTCGGTGTACCACCACCACCACTACTCGAAGACGAACTTTGAAATTGTTGTGAAGCAATCTTTTTTACGTTTACTAAACCTGCCGTTATAGCTGCTGCCATAGCAATATAGTTAAATGGCGGTGGTGAACTTGCTAAAGCCGTGTTAGCTGCTTTATATGTGTCTATTACCGCGTTTGCTATGTTTACAGCTTTCTGAACTTGGAATGCTCTCTTTTGTTGTCTTTCACTTTTACCCGCAAATAGTTCCGCTAAGTTTGAAATAGTTTGTAATCCGTCTTTTACTGCCTGAACTCTAAATTCGTTTAGTTTTTTTATTCGTTCTTTTTCAGCCGCATCTGCTGCTTCATTAAGTGCGTTTTGTTTATTAATTAAATCTTGTTGAATAGTAAGCAATTCGTCTTTAGTTGCCTTTTCAATAGTAATACGAGTAGCAGACTTTGTTTCTAAATTTATTTCATCGTCTCTATCGCTCCTGTCTCTGAATTCATATTTAACTTTTTCTATTTCTTTATTGTATCGGTCTTCAATAGCTTTCTTTAATTCGCCTGCTTTCTTTCCGTTCTTATCTATTCCTGCAAGTTCTTCTTTTTGTTGGAATTCTAACAATGCAATTCGTTTTTGCATTCCGTCTTCCATTGCGTCTATTTGTTCTTTCTCAACTTGAATAGTGTAATCAGCGCGTTCTTTAACTTGCTTTATTACTTTAGGTGTTTCTGTTTGATAGACTTTTGTTTGTTCTTCTACTTTTGCAAGTAATGCTTCGTCAGCTTTTGTTATTCCGTCTATT
>RGRP01000123.1 GCA_010021145.1 Candidatus Fonsibacter lacus | reverse complement strand
CAAGCTTTAAGCATCCCATCATAGAACGAACTTGATGTTGTAAAAAAGACTGTGATTCAAAATAACTATAAATGTAATCATCTTTTCTAAAAATATTTATTTTCCCCATAGTTTTTATTGGAGATTTGGCTCCGCACGAAGCGGACCTAAAAGTTGTAAAATCATGTGTTCCTATGAAAATTTGCGCAGCATCATTCATTTTAATTTCATCAAGTTTAATTTTTAATTGCCATGCTCTATCTTTTTCTATGGATAAAGGAGAATCTCGATTAATAATTACATATTTATAAATTCTTAATTTTGCATCTCGTCTTGCATCAAAATCATTATTTATCAATTCTGTTTTTAAAATACTGATAGATTCATTTTTTAAATGGAAATTTAAAGCATCGGTAATTTTTTTAACATCAATATCTTTATTAAAATCAAAATGAAAAACTTGATGAACTGCATGAACGCCCGTATCTGTTCGTCCAGCTCCAAAAATTACTATTTTTTTTTCAGCGATCCTCTCAATTGCCTGTTCAATCGCCTCTTGGACTGATCTGCCATTTAATTGTCTTTGCCATCCTACGAATTTAGTACCATCATATTCTACTATGCATTTTAGTCTTGGCATTTAAAATAGTTCTGATGCTTTAGGAATTTTATATCCTAATAAAAATTCTTTTACTTTTTGAATTTTTTTACCTGGTCTTTGTATTTCTAAAACTTGAATCGCAAAATCTTTACAGGCAATTAATAAGTTATCATTAAGCGTTGTGCCAATTTTTCCTTTTTGATCTATAACTTCTGCTTTCCAAATCTTAATTCTTTCGTTTTTAAATTTAAACCAGGCTCCGGGTGTAGGATTGAGGGCGTTAATTTGTTGTACAATTTTAATTGCATTATTATTCCAATTAATTTCCTCATCTTCACTTGTAATTTTTTTAGCGTGAGTGGCTTTTGAGTGATCTTGCTCTAAAAATTTGGCTTTATTTTTATCTATTAGGTCAATAGCCTTAATGATTAGTTTAGAACCCAAGATCGATAACTGATTGCTTAATAAGCCGTAATTTAACTGATTATTAATCTCAATTTTTTCAGACAACATCACAGGTCCCGAGTCTAAACCTTTTTCAATTTTCATAATTGAGATTCCTGTAAATTTGTCCCCATTCATAATTGACCTTTGAATAGGTGCGGCACCTCTCCAGTAAGGCAATAATGATGCATGAATATTAATAAAGCCTTTTTTAGATAAATTTAAAAAATTTTCAGGAATAATTTGTCCATAAGCAACAACAATCGCTAAATCAGGATTTATTTTTTTAAAAAAATCATATTCTTCTTCATTTTTTAATGAAATTGGATGATGAACTTTTAAATTATTTTTTTCTGCTTCTAAATGAACTGGAGTTTTTTCAATTTTTAAACCTCTATTAGATTTTTTAGGAGGCTGAGTATAAACGTAAATAATATTTAGTTTTTCTTTAAGCAATTCTTTTAACGCAGGAACAGCAAATTCTGGTGTTCCCATGAAAATTATTTTTAATGACATGGATTACCTAAAAATTAATGTGATCTGAAACTTCTTCCTTTTTTGCTTTTGAGAGTTTTTTTAAAATAAAAGATTTTTTTAATTTTGATAAATAGTCAATAAACAAAATTCCATTTAAATGATCAATTTCATGTTGGATACACGTTGCAAGTAAGCCTTCTGCTTTTAATAATTGTTCTTTTCCGTTTTGATCTAAATATTTTACGTGACATTTTTCTGGTCTATCAATTTCTGCAAACTGCTTAGGCAATGAAAGGCAGCCTTCTTCGAAAGTACATTTTGTTTCTGATGTCCAAACAATTTCTGGGTTTACAAAATACATGGGATTATTTGGTTCTGGCTCTTTTGCTATATCAATAACAACAACTCTTTTGTGTACTCCGATTTGAACTGCAGCAAGACCAATGCCAGGAGCCGCATACATTGTGTCCAACATATCTTTCATAAGATTTTTAATCTCAGCATCAACCTTTTGAACTGGTTTTGATTTAATTCTTAATTGAGGATCTGGCTCTGTTAAGATTTGCCTAATAGTCATAATGAAAAAATACTAAATCTACTTAATTAATCAAGCGCTTGATACTAATCACTGCTTAAAGAACTACGATATTTAAATGCAGAAAATAATGTTCCGTCATCTAAATATTCAATCTCTCCACCCACTGGAAGGCCGTGCGCTAACTTTGTCACTTTTATATTTAAATTTTTAATACTGTCTTTAATATAATGAGCAGTTGTTTGGCCTTCGATTGTGGCGCTTGTAGCCAAAATCACTTCTTTTACTGCGTTAGCTTTAATCCTATTCACTAATGAGCCTATTAAAAGATCTTCTGGATTTACGCCATTAATAGCTGAAAGAGTTCCTCCTAAAATATGATACTGGCCACTATAAACATTTGTGCTTTCAAGAGCCCACATGTCAGCCACATTCTCAACAACACAAATTTGCTCATAATTATTTTTATTACTACAGTTACACTCAACTTTATTAGTTTTAAAATTTCCACAAACATTACAACGAGAAACATTCTGATAAACTTTGTCTAAAGCACCTGACAATGGCTTCATAATATTATCTCTGTTTTTAAGAAGATAAAGGGCAATACGTCTTGCAGACTTTGGTCCTAATCCTGGTAACTTTGCAATTAGAAACATTAATGTTTCT
>RGRP01000122.1 GCA_010021145.1 Candidatus Fonsibacter lacus | reverse complement strand
AATTCTTCTAAAGAGTCCCTTCTAATATTTCTTATGGCAACTTTTGCTTTTTCAGCAATTGTTTTTAAAACTTTAATTAGTTCTTTTCTTCTCTCTTCTGTTAGTTTTGGAATTGCAATTCTTAATAATTGTCCATCGACAAGTGGATTTAAATTTAAATCTGAAGTTCTAATTGCTTGATCTACTGCACTCACATTTGCCTTATCCCACACTTGAACGTTAATCATTTGTGGCTCCGGTATAGAAACGGTTGCAAGTTGACTTATTGGCATTTTTTGTCCGTAAACTTCTACTCGAACGCCATCCAACATCTTAGGATTTGCCCTTCCTGTTCTAACAGTTGATAATTCTTTAGAATAAGAGCCAAGAGATAAATTCATTCTCTCTTCAATTTTTTTAATAATCATTTTAAGCTCCTGCTAATGATTTTACTTCTTCGTTAAAGTCAGTTTTTTTAACTTCAATTCCTTCCCCAACTTTATATTTTATAAAAGATTTGATAACTAAATTTTGTTTAATTTCTTTTCCAAAATCAATAATTGCCTGTTCAACACTAATATCTTGATTATGTATCCATTTTTGTCCCATTAAAGTATTATCAGATATAACTTTTTTTAATTTTCCAACTAAAATCTTATCAATCATATCCTCTTTTTTTCCCTGATTTTTAAGCTCTTCTTTTAAAATTTCTTTTTCTTTGTTGATAAAATCAATACTCAAATCTTTCTCTGATAAAGACATTGGTGACATTGCTGCAATATGCATGCAAACTTTTCTTGAAAAATCTAAAACCTCTTTATTTTTATTCTCACAATCAATTGAAATCAAAACTCCAATTTTTCCCATATTTTCACTTTGTTGATTGTGAATATAATTTGCAACAACCCCTTTAGTGTTTTCTAAATACGCTATTCTTCTAATTTTTATATTCTCTCCAATTTTTGCAATTAAATTGACTAATTCATCTTTAATTAAATTATTATTAATTTTTGCATTAGATAGAGTTTCTAGACTAAAATTATTAGCAAGTGCAATTTTAGAAACTTCTGAACAAAAATTTATAAACTCATTATTTTTTGCAACAAAGTCTGTTTCTGAATTAATCTCTAATATACAAGCTTTAGAATTATTTGATGCTATAACTGCCAATCCTTCAGCTGCATCTCTTGATGATTTCTTGGCAGCTTTAGTTATTCCTTTTTTACGTAAATATTCAATAGATTTTTCAATATCAAAATTATTTTCTGATAAAGCAGTTTTGCAATCTTGAATACCTGCTCCTGTTAATTCTCTAAGTTCTTTAACTTTTGCTAAATTATCAGACATTGAATAAACTTTTTAATTTTTTAAAGCTTCTTCTTTGTTTTCAGAATCTTTTTTTACTTTAGTTTTTGATGATTCTTTTGCCGCTTTTTTAGGTTTATCTTCTTCAATAGGCTCAACGATTTTAATATTTTGCTTTGCATCTAAAATAGTTTTTTTAGCTAAATCACAATAAAGATTGATTGATCTTCTAGCATCATCATTTCCTGGGATTGGAAAATCAATATCATCAGGGTTAGAATTGCTATCTACAATCGCAACAATTGGAATTTTTAATTTTCTAGCCTCTGCAATTGCTAAAGATTCAATATTAGTGTCGATAACAAATAACATATTAGGAACACCTTTCATTTCTGCAATTCCTCCTAAAGATCTATTTAATTTATCGCGCTCAAGACTCATTTTTATAAGCTCTTTTTTTGTAAAGCCTTTATTTTCTTTATTTAGTTCTTCAGTAAGCTTTTTTAATCTTCTAATTGAATTGCTAATAGTCTTCCAGTTCGTCAACATTCCGCCTGGCCATCTGTGATTAACAAAAAATTGTCCAGTTTCCTTTGCAACTTCAGCAATTAACTCACTTGCCTGTTTCTTTGTTGAAACAAATAAAATTTTACCACCAGAAGCTACACATTTGTGCATTTCAAGCATTGCATTATTCAACAATTTTACTGTTTGAAGTAAATCAATAATGTGAATTGAGTTTTTTTCTCCAAAAATAAATTTCTTCATTTTTGGGTTCCATCTAAAAGTCTTGTGACCTAAGTGGACGCCAGCTTCTAAAAGCTCTTTTACAGACGCAGAAGGTATATTCATCTTTTTTTCTCCGGTTATTTCCACCACAGTTTCTGCCATTATTGGACCGGGAGGTATTACTACCTACAACTGTGTGCGAATTTTTTAAGGCTTTATATTAAAATCTAGGAAAAACACAAGCCAATACTAGTGAATTTTACACTCAAAACCTGAGCTATTTAAAACACTAACAATAGATGCATCAATTAATTTGTTAGTTTTAAGATTAAACACGTAGTTTTTATCCTTAGAGTTCATTCTAATTAAAACTTTGGTTTCCCCACCATCTTTTAAAATTTTCTTCAATTCATTAATGCTTTCCAAATTTTTAATAATTATTTCAGCATTATTAATTTTTGCTTCTTTAATAGAATTAATCTCTGTTAATTTTCTAACGGTTAATCTTGTTGTCCCGTTTGTCATTTTTTCTTTAACAATATTAATTAAAAAAGAATTTCCTGGAAGCATCTTATCTCTATTGGCGAGTAAAATTTCTGAAAAAATGAAGAGTTCGTACATACGACTTAAATCACTTAATTTAATAATTGCAAATGGTTGTCCTTTAGCAGTTTTCTTTTCTTGTACTGCCATTAAAGTTCCGGAAAGAACAAATTCT
>RGRP01000121.1 GCA_010021145.1 Candidatus Fonsibacter lacus | reverse complement strand
TTTATAGACAATATTAGGATTAAATTTTTTTCTTTTTTCTTTAAATTTTAATTTAATATTTTTTTTAGTTTTAGTAGGTACTGATCTATAAAAACAAGATCTATATCCTACGTGACAGCTTGCGCCTCTGCCAATATCTACAGTAATCCAAACTGCATCTTGATCATCATCAATTCTAATGTCTTTTACTTTTTGAATAAAGCCACTGGTTGCTCCTTTGTGCCATAAGGCTTTTCTAGATCTACTCCAGTAAAAAGCTTCGCCTGTTTCAATTGTTTTTTTTAATGCAATTTTGTTCATAAATCCGTGCATTAGAACTTCTTTAGTTTTATAATCAGTGGTAATAACCGGAATTAACCCCTCTCTGTTGAATTTAGGGCTTAAATACTTACCTTCTTCTACTTGCTTAATTGAGGTTCTTTTTTTAAACATTTATGAGAAAATTAATTTTTTCTAGATGTTTAGTATATATTATAACTTAACAAAAAATATAATCACTTTTAATGAACGTTACTGAATTACTAAAAAAGAAGTTAGAAAAAACTGTTACCAGACAACAAGCTGAAGAGGCCATTAAAATTTTGCTAGCTTGGGCAGGGGATAATCCTAAAAGAGAAGGTCTATTAGATACTCCAAAGCGAGTGGTTAAAGCATTTGAGGAATATTTTTCAGGTTATTTAATTGATCCTTACAAAGATTTAGAAAAAACTTTTGGCGATGTTGAAGGCTATGATGACATGGTTATTCAGAAAAATATCTCAATTTATAGTCATTGTGAACATCATATGGCGCCGATCGTTGGAGTAGCTCATGTAGCTTATATTCCTCATGAAAAAGTTGTAGGTCTTAGCAAACTTGCAAGAGTTGTTGAGGCTTATTCTAGAAGATTGCAAACTCAAGAAAGGTTAACAATGGAAATTGCAAATACAATATTTAAAGGTTTGAAAGCCCAAGGGGCTGCCGTGAGTATTGACGCAGTTCACCACTGCATGACATCGCGTGGTATTAAAAAGCATGAGGCAACTACAGTTACAAATTATTTTACAGGTGTATTTAAAGAAAGTCATAATCTTCAAAATCGTTTCCTACATTATATCGGTCAGAAATAAATGTTAGATCAAGTGGTGGTTGATACAGACATAGAATCCGTATCCTGCAATGGTGGTGATGACGCTGTAGGTCACCCCACTGTTTATTATAATTTTGGAGAAAAATCTGAAGTTGTTTGTGGTTACTGTGGTAAAAAATTTTTAAAGAAAAAAGATAGTCATGAGTAATTTTAAAGCAATTGTTCTAAATAAAACTGGTGATCAGTTCACAAGAGAAGTTAAAAGTATTGATAAGAGTTTTTTAATTCACGGCGATGTTTTGGTTAAAATAGATTATTCAGATTTTAATTATAAAGATGGAATGATTTTAAAAAATGGTGGAAGCTTAGTTAAAGATTACCCCCATATACCAGGAATTGATTTTGCAGGTACTGTTGAAGAAAGTAAAAGTGAAAAATTTAAAGCAGGCGATAAAGTTATCTTAACCGGTTGGAGAGTTGGTGAGATTTATTTTGGAGGATATTCTCAGTATGCAAAAGTCGATGCAAATTTTTTAGTTAAAGCTCCTAAAGATATTTCAACTAAACATGCTATGGCAATTGGTACCGCAGGTTTTACCGCTTTACTATGTTCTTTTGCAGTTCAAGCAAGAGAGACAATATTGTTAGGTGAAAAAGTGAACGATGTGCTTGTAACAGGGGCTACAGGTGGAGTTGGAAGTGTAGCTGTAATGATCTTGTCAAAGATGGGTTATAAAGTTCATGCTCTTACAGGAAAAAAAGACAAAACAGATTTTTTAAAGAGATTAGGTGCAAGCGTTGTTCTTGATAGATCAGAGCTTGAAGGCGAAACAAGACCGTTAGACAAAGGAATTTGGGACTGTGTTGTAGATACAGTAGGTGGCAAAGTTTTAGCTAAAGCTTTAACGCATACCAAGCCTACCGGAATCGTTGCAGCTTGCGGACTTACGAATAGTTTTAAATTAGAAACAACGGTTATGCCATTCATAATTCGTGGAGTTAAGTTATGGGGAATTAATTCGGTAGACACCCCAATGAAAAGAAGAGAATTTGTATGGTCTCAAGCTGCAAGTTTAATCGATATGAAAAAACTAGATGAGATTACAGAAGTTTGGAGTTTGTCAAAACTTATAAGTTCTTATGACAAAATATTAAAAGGGGAAGTTGCTGGTCGAGTAGTTGTCGACGTTAATCAATAATTATGGATTGGGATAAACTTAAAATATTTCACGCTGTCGCTCAGGCAGGTAGTTTTACTGAGGCATCTGGAACTTTAAATTTAAGTCAATCAGCAATTAGTCGACAAATTCAGTCTCTTGAACAAACTTTAAAAACATCTTTATTTGAAAGACATGCAAGAGGCCTTTCGCTTACGGAAGATGGCGAAACGCTTTTTAAAACTGCCAATGAAGTTATCATTCATTTAAAAGATGTTGAGACTTCTTTGATGGAAAAAAAAGACAAACCCTCAGGAAAATTAATAGTTACAACAGTTGTGGGTTTTGGAAGTATTTGGTTAACGCCTAGAATCAAAGAGTTTATGGACAAATATCCTGAGATGGAAGTTGAAGTGATTGTAACAGATAAAGAGTTAGATTTGAGTACACGTGAAGCAGATGTTGCAATTTGGATGAGACAACCAACTCAGTTAAGTTATATTCAAAAAAAATTAAT
>RGRP01000013.1 GCA_010021145.1 Candidatus Fonsibacter lacus | reverse complement strand
TCTTTAAAAATATATTTTCTTCGATAAGTTTCATTAATATTTTATTTTATATAATTTTAATCATTTTATGATAATTATTTCTCAATGTCAGATTTAAGTCGTATTATTGCTATAATTGCACTGATCGTTGTTACCGTAATTCTTATGCGTGGATTAAAGTCTTTTTTTCTTGGTAGCAATATCGACGATAAAAGAAAGAGTAACAAATTAATGCAGTTAAGAGTTATTGCTCAGTTTATTGCAATAGTTATTTTGATGACTCTATTTTATTTTCATAAAAAATAGATCTAAAGACTCTTTAACCAACTAATAAATTTCACATCAGCAAAATCAATAGAGCCTATAACTCTTGCTATTTCTTTACCGTTGCGGTTCACGATTAAGGTTGTGGGTAAGCCTCTTAGCCCAATTTTATTAGCCAAAAAATACTCTGGATCATAATAAGTATCAAAATTCTTAATTTTTAAATCTGTAAAAAATTTATCAGTTTTTTTCTTATTTATTTTTTCAAGATTAATAGCAAATATTTTAATTTTATCTTTGCCTAAAACATCAACTAATTTATCAATTGAGGGCATCTCTTCTTTGCATGGTACACACCAAGTAGACCAGAAATTAATTAGATTTATTTGATGATCAAATTTATTAAATTTTAATTTTTTTCCAGAGAAATCTCTAAATTCTTCACCAATGATTTCTTTTGGCACCTCATGCACAACTATGTTCTTAAAGGGAAGATCTTTAATGGGTTGTGATAAAGAGTGATTAGTAATAAATAATAATAAACTAGTTAAATAAACTAAATACTTAAAATAATTACGCAAAAAAAACATAGTTAAGTTTTATATATTATTAAAAATATGACTAAAGGAAATAAAAATAAAGTGTGGGGTACAAGAGTTAAAAAACCTACATCAAAACTTTTGCAATCAATTAATTCTTCAATTGATGTAGATAAAAGACTTTTTAATGAAGATATTGACGCCTCTATTGCTCATTGCGAAATGTTATCAAAACAAAAAATTATTAAGGGTGAATCTGCAAAAAAAATTATCTCTGGATTAAAAAAAATTAAATTAGAAATACAAAAAAATAAATTTGAATTTAAAAAAGAACACGAAGATATTCATCTTAATGTTGAAAAAAGATTATTTGAAATTATAGGTGATCACGCTGGATTTCTTCATACAGCAAGATCGAGAAATGATCAGGTAGTAACCGATTTTAAACTTTGGGTTAAAAAATCTGCAAGTATTATTGATAAAAATTTAACACTGCTTGTTAAAAGTTTTTTAAACAAAGCTAAAAAAAATATTGATGTAATTATGCCTGGTTTCACACATCTTAAAAATGCGCAGCCGGTACTTTTTTCTCATTATTTGTTGGCTTATGTAGAAATGTTCAAAAGAGATAAAAAAAGAATTAAAAGTTTTTTAGAAAATATTAATGAAAACCCCTTAGGATCTGCCGCTCTTGCTGGGACGTCATATAATATCGATAGACACTTTACTTCAAAAAAACTCGGATTTAAAAAACCTACTGACAACTCTATTGATTCAGTTTCTGATAGAGACTTTGCTATAGAATTCTTGTTTATAGCTTCTTTGTGTTCAGTTCACCTTTCAAGACTTGCTGAGGAAATTATTATTTGGAATTCGGATCTTGTAAATTTAATCACTCTTGAGGATAGTTTATTAACGGGATCTTCAATTATGCCCCAAAAAAAGAATCCAGACTCTGCAGAATTAATTAGAGGTAAAACTGGAAGAATATTTGGACAATTATCTTCCATGTTAACTACCATGAAAGGCTTACCGCTTGCTTACTTTAAAGACATGCAAGAAGATAAGGAAAGTGTATTTGATTCATATGATAGTCTTTTATTGAATATTCAACTTGCTACTGAATTAGTGAATGGAATGAAACCCAACAAAGCTAAAATGTTAGCTGCAGCAAAATTAGGTTTTACTACCGCAACAGACTTTGCAGATTATTTAGTTAAAAAAGGAATGTCTTTTAGAGATGCTCATAAAAAATCTGCAACGCTTGTAAATATTGCTGAAAAAAATAATAAAACACTTGATGAGTTAGATTTTTTAACGATAAAAAAAGTTGAAAAAAGCGTAGAAAAAGATGTCTTAAAAATGTTTGACCTAAAGAATTCAGTGAATTCAAAAAAATCTTATGGCGGAACGTCACCGTTTAATGTTAATAAAATGATAAAAAAATATCAAAAAGAGTTTAAATGATTAGAATTTTATTAGTTTTATCAATATTATTCTTAACAACGTCGTGTGGAGTGAAGAATAATCCTGTTTACCAATCTTTTAATGATAATTTTGAAAAACAATCTTTAGAAACTAAAATTGATATCAAAATCATTTAATGAATTTTCTAAAATTCAAAAATAAAAAATTATTTTTTGAAAATACCGCTATATCAAAAGTAGCAACAAGAATTAAAACACCATTTTATCTTTACTCTCTTAGTCAACTAAAATTCAATTTTAATAATTTTAAAAAATCTTTTAAAAAAATTAATCCAATTATCTGTTTTTCAGTAAAATCAAATTCTAATCTAAAACTTATTTCTGAGTTAAAAAAACTTGGTTCTGGGGCAGATGTTGTATCAATTGGTGAATTAAAAATTGCTCTTAAAGCAGGAATTTCTCCTAAAAAAATAGTTTTTTCTGGAGTTGGTAAAACAGAAGAGGAGTTAGATTTTGCAATTAAAAAAGACATTCTTTTAATTAATGCAGAGTCAGAAGCTGAAATAAAAGCTATTAATAAAATTGCCCAAAAAAATAACAAAATTGTCTCTGTTGGAGTTAGAATTAATCCTAATATTTCTGCTAAAACAAATAAAAAGATATCTACAGGAAAAAAAGATAACAAGTTTGGTATTTCAATGAATGCTTGTTTTGAAATATTTAATAATCAATATCATTTCGATTATATAAAATTTGAGGCAATTAGTGTCCATATTGGTTCTCAAATCATGGACATTACTCCTTTCAAAAAAGTTTTAAACGCACTCTCAAGCTTTAATAAAAAAATTAATTTAATTGGAATAAATTTAAAATATATCGATTTAGGAGGAGGAACTGGCATTCCATATTCAGAGAATGAGAAAAAATTTAATCTTAAACAATACTCAAACATTGTTCTTAAATTTAAAAAAATTAATAATGTAGAAATTATATTTGAGCCAGGAAGATCTATTTGTGGCAATACTGGGGTTTTGGTATCTAAAATTATTTATTTAAAAGACGCGCCTGGAAAAAAATTCGTAATCATTGATGCTGCAATGAACGATCTAATTAGACCTGCTTTATATGGTGCAAAACATCAGATCCATCCTTTATTAAAAAATAGCTCCATTATTAATAAAAATACTGAGTTTGTTGGTCCGGTATGCGAAAGTTCAGATACATTTATTTCTTACAAAAAATACCAAAAACTTAATGAAGGGGATTTTGTTTGTATTAATAACATTGGAGCCTATGGAAGATCTTTAGCATCAAACTATAATACAAGACCTTATTGTGCAGAAATTTTAATTAATAAAAATAAATATCAAATAATAAGACCCAGACAGAAATTAGAGTCTTTAATTAATTAAATGCATTTTTTAAGATCTTTGGTATTTAATTTTGCAACTTACTGTGGCTCTTTTTTTTCAACATTACTAGCTTTACCAACTCTCATAATGCCAAAAGAAGCAATGCAATGGTTAGCCCGCATGCTGGGGTTTTATATAATATTTTGTGTAAGGTTTATTATTAATACAAAAATAATATTTAAGGGTTTAGAGAATATTCCAAAAGATAGAAAATTTTTTGTAGCTTCTGCACATCAATCGATTTGCGAAACTTTTGTTTTTAACGCTGTACTAAATGCTCCTATTTTTATTGTTAAAGCTGAATTATTTAAAATTCCATTTTATGGATGGTGTATAAAAAAATTAGGGTTTATAGGAACTCATAGAGAAAAAGTTACTAAAGATCACCTTGTTTTTTTAGAAAAAACTGCAGAAACTATTAATAAAGAAACATCTCCTTTAATTATTTTTCCACAAGGAACAAGAATTAAAAACAATGAAAGAATTCCTTTGAAAAAGGGTGTTTCAAGAATTTATGAAAAAGCCAATGTTCCTTGTATACCGGTTAAATTAAATACTGGCGATGTTTGGCCTAGAGATAGTTTTTTAAGGTTTCCAGGAGAAATTTGTATTGAATTTAAAAAACCGATTGAGCCTGGTTTGAACATGAACGAATTCATGAATAAACTTGAAAAAGAAATTTACGATTAATTTTTTCTTCCAAAATTAGGACTGTTAATATCCTGTCCAGCTTTAACAATAGCCTGTCTAATTTTTCTAGTTTTAGAGAATAATTTAAATAATTTATTTCCATCTTTTTTCACAATTGCACGCTTTAAATTACTTAAATCTAGATTAAATTTTTCTAACATATGAAGAATCTGGTTACGATTATTAAGCGCAATATCTCTCCACATAGTAGGATCTGAGGATGCAATCCTTGTAAAATCTCTAAATCCACTTGCGCTATATTTTATAACTTCTGATTTTGTGTCTTTCTCAAGATTAGCTGCTGTTCCTACAATATTATAAGCTATTAAATGCGGAATATGACTCGTAATTGCCATAACTTTATCATGATGCTCCGCTGACATTTGCTGAACTTTGCTGCCAATTTTTCTCCAAAAATTGTTTAATTTTTTTACATAACTAGGATTCTTTTTATTTACTGGAGTTATGATGCACCATCTATTTTTAAATAAATCAGCAAAACCAGCTTCTGGGCCACTTTGCTCTGTGCCCGCAACTGGGTGGGCAGGAATCCATATAGTATTTTTATTAATTAATTTACTAACTGTATTAGTTACAAAAATTTTAGCAGAGCCCACATCGGTTAAAATACAAGTTTTTTTTAAATTATTTTTAATAACTGAAACTATATTTTTATAAGTTCCTAGTGGAGTACAAATAATTACCAAATCAGAGTCTTTAACACTCTTTTTAAGATTTGGTTCTATGTGATTAGTTATTTTAAGTTTAGAAGTTTTTTTTAAAACTAGTTTAGACTTATCATGAGCAACTAAAATTTTACATAAATTATTCTTTTTTATTGCTCTTGCAATAGAAGATCCTATTAGACCCAATCCAATTATGGTAATTTTTTTAAACATTAAAAATTTTATTAAGAGTTTTTAAAAATAAGTTATTTTCTTTATTATTTCCTATAGTCACTCGTAGTGAATTGGCTAATCCATAACCTTTCATTTTTCTTAATATAATCTTAGATTTAATAAATTTATCATAAACTTTGTCTGCTGTTATTTCTTTATTATCAAAACGCATTAAGAAAAAATTTGCTACAGGAACATTTGTTAAAATTCCTAAATTTACAAAATTTTCAAAAAAAATATCGGCCCACTTTGTATTGTGTTCTATGTTTTTTTTTAACCAATTTTTATCATTCAGGGCTTCTACGCCAGCCACTTGTGCTGCTGAATTAACATTAAAAGGGGGCTTAATAAGTTTCATTGCAGAGATGATATTTTTTGGTCCATAACCCCAACCAAGTCTTAAGCTAGCAAGACCATATATTTTAGAAAAAGATCTGGTAATAAGAACATTACTGTAGCCTTTAAATAAATCTAAACCAGATACATAATCCTTGTTAATAACAAATTCAAAATAAGCGTCATCAACTACTAAAAGAATATTGCTTCGTAATTTTTTTCTAAGTAATAACATTTCATTTTTATCTAAATACGTTCCTGTTGGATTGTTTGGATTGGCTAAAAAAACAATCTTAGTTTTGGGAGTTACTTTAGCTATTATAGAATCTATATTTGCCTTAAAATCATTTTCTGGGGCTATAATAACTTTCCCACCGTGAATTTTGGCATAAATTCTATACATTAAAAAACTATACTCAGTAACTATGACCTCATCATTGGGTCTTAAAAATAATTGACAAGCTAAACTAATGATTTCATCAGAACCATTGCCAATAATAATATTATTGGGATTTAATTTTAAATTTTTTGATATGGACTGAATTAGAATATTTGAATTTCCATCTGGATATCTGGATAATCTTTTACTGTTTGCAATAAATGCTCTAATAGCTTTTTTTGAAGGGCCTAAGGCAGACTCATTAGCAGAAAGTTTTATTGGATTTTTAATATTTTTTATCTGAGATAATCCACCAACATATTTTAAATTATTAAAATTTTTAAATCTTAAAACCATATTTTTATAAATATTTACTGATTTTATTTTTTAATTAGCACAATGCTATTATGGTTGATACTCTTTATAAAAATAAATCTTATAAAATTTTTAAAAATAACATTAAGACGTTCAATAAAACTGATTAAATTGACAATAAATTATGCCTAAGATAAAAACCATTTGCGCTGATTTACCGAATTGCGAGCGCACATAAACAGCTAAAGAGGTAAAAATCACTTTAAAGTGTTTTTTAATTAAAATGAAATTAGAGTCAAAAATAGTAGTAGATTTTATAAAGCCATTTTCAAAAGTTCTCGATGTAGGTTGTGGTGATGGAAGCATTCTTCTTCATTTGAAAAAGGAAAAAAAAATTGATGCTCGAGGTATTGAGATTGATCACGAAAAGGTTAAAGAAAGCCTAAGTAAAGGACTTTCTGTTGTTGAGGGTGACGCCGAACAAGATTTAATTAATTATCCAGACCAATCTTTTGACTACGTAATTCTAACACAAACTCTTCAAGCTTTTTACAAACCTAGAAAAGTTTTGCATGAACTTTTGAGGATCGGAAAGAATGCGATTGTTTCCATTCCAAATTTTGGATACTGGAAAGTTAGATTCAGCCTACTACTCAAAGGAAGAATGCCTGTTACAAAGACATTGCCTAATACATGGCACGATACCCCTAATTTACATATGTGCACCATTAAAGATTTTTTTGATTTATGTCATGCTGATAAAATTAACATAATAAAATCAATTGCAGTCACACAAGATAGATCTTCTTTAATTTCAAATTTCAATTTAGAAATAAAAAATCTTTATTCGGAATTTGGTATTTTTTTAATTAGCAAAAAGAACTAATTTTTTAAATTATGGATATTCACATCATTCCATGTCTAAAAGATAATTATGCTTATATCGTTGAAAATAAAAATACTAAAAATGCATGTGTTATCGATCCATCCGAGTCGGAGCCTATTATAAATTTTATAAAGAAAAATAAATTAAATTTAAAATATATTTTAAATACACATCATCATGCTGATCACATTGGTGGCAATCTAGAACTTAAAAAAGAATTTAATTTACAAATATTAGGTTTTGAAAAAGATAAAAATAGAATTCCCGGTATTGATATTTTTTTAAAAGATAAACAAATTTGGAGTTTTGAAGGCTCTGATGTTTTAATAGAACATGTCCCAGGCCATACGTCTGGTCATATATTTTATTATTTTAAAAATGAAGAGTCGGCTTTTACTGGTGATACTTTATTTTCTTTTGGTTGCGGCAGATTATTTGAAGGTTCTTATTTAGAGATGGTAAATTCTCTAAAAAAAATCAAATCTTTACCCTCTAAAACAAAAATATTTTGTGGACACGAGTATACCATTAATAATTTAAAATTTTGTATGGATATGGATAAGGATAATTTAGAACTTAAAGGAAAATATAATCAAATAATTAATAATATAAAAAATAAATTACCGAGTATCCCTTCTATTCTAAGTGATGAAATGAGGTTAAATATTTTTTTAAAATTTGATGATTTAAAATTTAAAGAAAAAATTGGATTTAAAGATCTAAATGAAGTAGATTTTTTCAAGAAGATTAGAGATCTAAAAGATAACTTCTAAAATCCAATACACTTAAGCATAATCGCAATCTTGACAAGCTAAGGCGGCTATATATATTGCCCAGACCTAAAAGAAATTACATATGACTTTTGCAGTAATCAAAACCGGTGGTAAACAATATAAAGTGTCAGCTAATGATACTATTAGAATTGAAAAGCTTAATGATAAAGCTGGCAAAACATTCGAGTTCAAAGAAGTTCTTTTGACAACAGATAATACAACAACTGAAGTAGGTTCTCCAATGATCGATGGAGCGTATGTTGAGGCAGAACTTATAAAGCAAGCAAGAAATGATAAAGTTATCATTTTTAAAAAAAGAAGAAGACAAAATTCAAGAAGAAAACGTGGGCATAGACAACATGTTTCGGTAGTGAAAATTTTAAAAATTTATGGTAAAAGTGGTAAACTTTTAGCTGAAGCTAAAAATGCTACTGTAGAAAATAAGACTTCAGAAAAAAAAGTTGAAGCTAAAAAAACTGTTAAAAAATAAATAATAAAAAATGGCAACAAAAAAAGCTGGTGGATCGACGAAAAACGGACGCGATAGTGCTGGAAGGCGACTAGGCGTTAAAAAGTTTGGCGGTCAATCTGTAATTGCTGGAAATATTATTATGAGGCAAAGAGGAACAAAAATGTTCCCAGGCAATAATGTTGGTATGGGAAAAGATCATACCATTTTTTCAAAAGTAAACGGCGTAGTAAAATTCGAGACAAAAAAACTCGGAAGAACTTACATTTCAGTAATCCCTCAATAAACTCGGTTTATTTTTAAACTGAGGTTTTTATTAATAATCAATAATATGATTGTATGAAATTTTTAGATCAAGTTAAAATTATGATTAAGGCCGGAGACGGAGGAAATGGTTGCGTTGCATTCCGAAGAGAGAAATTTATTGAATTTGGAGGTCCTTATGGCGGAGATGGTGGAGATGGAGGATCGATAATTGTCAAAGCGGTAAATGGTTTAAATACTTTAGTTGATTATCGTTTTGCTCAACACCATAAAGCTCAAAATGGATTTAATGGTTCTGGAAATAATAAAAGAGGGTTGTCAGGAAAAGATTTAATTTTAAGAGTTCCTGTTGGAACACAAATATATGAGGAAGATAAAAAAACATTACTATTTGATCTAGTTAAAGAAGATCAAGAATATGTCATAGCCAAAGGAGGTAAGGGTGGTCTAGGTAATTCAAAGTTTAAAAGCTCAACTAATAGATCGCCAAGAAAATTTACTTACGGAAAAAAAGGCGAAGAATTTACGGTTTGGCTTGAATTAAAATTAATTGCTGATGTTGGAATTATTGGTTTTCCAAATGCAGGAAAATCTAGTCTGCTTTCAATATCAACTAGAGCAAGACCAAAAATTGCTAATTATCCTTTTACAACTCTAAATCCAAATCTTGGCGTTGTTTTTATCGATAATAAAGAAATAATTATCGCTGATATACCTGGTCTTATTGAAGGTGCTCATAGTGGTTCAGGTTTAGGTGATAAATTTTTAAAACATATAGAAAGATGTAAAAGCATAATTCATATGATTGATATCAATGAAAATGATTTGGTTGAAAAATATAAGATTATTAGAAATGAACTTAAAGAATTTAACCCTGAATTAATAAAAAAAAGAGAACTTATTGTATTTAACAAGATTGATTTAATAGATGAGAAAGAAAAAAAAGAGAAAATAATGAATTTTACTAAAAAAATTAAGAAAAAAGTTTATGATATATCTGTTGAAAAAAATATTAATGTAAAAAATTTATTACGAGCTATTTAAATGGACATTTTAAAATACAAGACTATTGTAATCAAAATAGGCTCCAGTCTCATTGTTGATGGAAAAAATAAAATAAAAAAAAATTGGTTTAATAAATTAATAGAAGATATTAATTTTCTAATACAAAAAAATAGACAAATTATTATTGTCTCATCAGGGGCAATCGCTCTTGGCTGTGATTTATTAAAAATAAATAAAAAAAATACTAAATTAAGCCAATTCCAAGCAATAGCAGCTATTGGTCAAATTGAATTAATTAATCTTTTTAAAAAAGCATTCGAAAAGAAAAAGATAAAAATTTCTCAAATATTGCTTACATTGGAGGATACAGAAGAAAGAAGAAGATCATTAAATGCTAAAGAAACAATAAATAACTTATTAAAAATGTCCGTAGTACCAATTGTAAATGAAAATGATACCGTTGCGACTTCAGAAATAAGATATGGTGATAACGACAGACTAGCTGCGCGAGTTGCTCAAATATGCAACGCTGATTGTTTAATCATGCTTTCAGACATAGATGGTCTTTATTCTGCAGATCCAAAGAAAAATAAGAATGCAATAATAATTAAAAAGGTAACAACTATAGATAAATCTATAGAAGCACTTGCATCTGAAAGCATCAGCTCTTATGGAACGGGTGGAATGATAACTAAAATTAAAGCTGCAAAAATTTGTATGCAGTCTGGTTGTGACATGATTTTAACAAGCGGGATGATTAATAATCCAATAAAAAATATTATTAAAAATAAAAATTATACTTTGTTTGAATCTCAATCATCATCTTTGAATGCAAAAAAACAATGGATTTTAAATTCAATTGCAACCAAAGGTTCGATTATGATTGATGAAGGAGCTGAAAAAGCATTAAAAAACGGAAAAAGTCTTTTGCCAATAGGAGTAACTTCGGTTGAGGGAAATTTTAATCGCGGTGATGCTATTTATATTATAAATTCTAAAAACAAACGTATAGCAACTGGCATAAGTGCTTACTCAAGTTTAGATGCTAAAAAAATTATTGGTTTTAAAACTGATAAAATTAAGGAAATACTAGGCTATGTTAGTCGAGGAGAAATAGTTCATATAGACAATTTAGTTTATCAAGCCGAGTAAATTTATGAGCAATAGTTATTTAGATAAAATAGGTTTAAATGCTTTAAACGCATCTAAAGATCTATCACTATTAAATGAGAGGAAAAAAAATAAAGTTCTTACAGATTTTTATAAAAATTTAAAATCAAATAAAAAAAAGATTTTAAATGCTAATAAGATTGATATTTCTAAAGCAAATAGAAAAGGTCTCAGTCAAAACTTAATTGATCGACTAATTCTAAACGATAGTAAAATTAACCATATCATTAAGTCAGTCCAAGAGATTATTAAATTCAAAGATCCAACGCAAAGGATAATAGCAAAATGGAAAAGGCCTAATGGGATGGTAATTAATAAATATACAGTTCCAATTGGTGTTATTGGAGTAATATATGAATCTAGACCAAATGTTACTTCAGATGTTGCAACCTTATGTTTTAAATCTGGCAATGCGGTTATTTTAAGAGGCGGAAGTGAAGCTATTCAGACAAATAAAATTATTTCTGAATATTTCAGAAAATCCTTAAGAAAAAATAATATTAATGAAAATTGTGTTCAATTAATTAATAATACAAATAGAAAGTTTGTTGATTACATGCTTTCAAAAATGGAGAGGTTTATTGACGTAATTATTCCAAGGGGAGGGAAAAACTTAGTCAAGAAAGTTCAAACAATGTCTAATGTTCCGACGATTGGTCATCTAGAAGGATTGTGCCATGTCTATATTGACAAATTTGCAGATTTAAACATGGCAAAAAAAATTACACTCAATGCTAAAATGAGAAATACTAGTGTATGTGGCGCTGCCGAAACTTTATTAATTCATAAGGCATGTATAAAAACTCACTTAAAACCAATATTGCAATTATTAAATATTAGTGGATGTAAAATTATTGGCGATAAAATTACCAAAAGAAATTATATAAATTCTAATATTTCTTTAGCAAAAGAGAAGGATTGGAAAACCGAATATCTAGACTCTATAATATCAGTAAAGGTTGTTAGTGGAGTTGATGAGGCAATTGACCATATAAATAAATATGGAACCCGTCATACTGATAGCATTGTTACCAATAACAAAAAGAATGCTATGTTATTCTTGTCGAAAGTGAATAGTGCAATAGTGTTACATAATGCCTCTACTCAATTTGCTGATGGAAATGAGTTTGGTTTTGGAGCAGAAGTTGGAATATCTACAAATAAATTACATCCTCGAGGACCTGTGGGACTTGAACAACTAGTGACTTACAAATATCTAGTAAAAGGTAATGGACAAATTAGACCTTAATCTTTTTATTAAATTATAATGAAAATTGGCATTCTTGGGGGAACTTTTGATCCGCCTCATATTGGACATTTAAATATTTCATTAGAAGCAACCAAAAGATTTCAGTTAAATAAGGTTCTTTGGCTTGTTACAAAAAAAAATCCATTAAAAAAAAATAATTCATCTAACGATATTTCTAATAGAATAAAATTATGTAATGAATTTATAATAAAAAATAAAAATATAATTAAAGTTAAATATATAGAAGAAAAAACCAGATCAAATTTCTTATTTGATAATATCAGTTACTTAATTAATAAATCTGCAGAACATAAATATTATTTTATTATGGGCGCCGATAGTTTTGTTAAATTTAATCAGTGGAAGAAATATAATGAGATCTTAAATAAATTATCTATTATTGTTGTGAATAGACCAGAATTTTCAATAAAATCACTCAATTCTATAGCTGCAAAAAAGCTCGAAAAATACAAATCTTTAAATTTGGCTTCAAAAGACAAACAACATAGATGGTATTTTTTGAGTACAAAAGGTATGAATGTTTCATCATCAAAAATAAAAAAAACAATTAATGCAAATTAAGAAAAAAGAAGTTCTTCTAAAAGAAATAATTAAAATTCTTGATGATAATAAAGCAAAAGACATCGTAACTATTAATCTTGCAAACAAGAGTTCTATTGCAGATTATATGATTGTCGCTAGCGGGACCTCTTCTAGGCACATTCAATCTGTCTCTGAAAATACAATTGAAGAATTAAAAAAAATGGGAATCAAAGGATGCAAAGTTGAAGGCAAAGATAGTGACAACTGGAAACTCATTGATGCAATTGACATTATAATTCACATTTTTCACCATGAACAAAGAAAAAATTATGAATTGGAAAAAATGTGGGAAGATATTATTCCAAATCAAAAAATCTTTGTTTAATGAAAATTAAAATCCTTTGTTTAGGAAGACTAAATAAAGATGAAGAAAATGAATTATGCAACAGATATGAGATCAGACTCAAAAGTTTAAAAAATAGTGGAATCACTAACTTTGCAATCGAACATATCTCAATAAAAGAACTTGAAACTATAATAAAAAACAAAAAAGAGAAAAAAATTATATTTCTTAGTGAAAATGGACAAAATTTTAATACTGATAATTTTTGTAAAAAATTAAAAAAATTAATT
>RGRP01000120.1 GCA_010021145.1 Candidatus Fonsibacter lacus | reverse complement strand
TTAGCCGTTTGGTGTTTTTTAGAAAATATATTTTTTCCTTTTCCTTCAGATGCAATTGTAATTCCAATGTCAATTGCAAAACCAAAAAGATGGTTTGAAATCTTCACAATTGCAACCGTAGCTGCGTTTATTGGCGCTCTTGTCGCTTACGCTATTGGAAACTTTATGTTTCATAAATTAGGCGTACACATATTCGAACTTTCAGGCGTCGATGATCCAAAAAAATTTTTAGCTATTTTTTATAAAAAAAGCACTATGATAGCTTTTGCGTTTATTTTGTTTATTTCTGGATTTACACCTCTTCCTTTTAACCTGCTTGCAATAGCTAGTGGTTTTGTTCATTTTAATTTTTTCTTATTTGCTGCTACAGCCTTATTTACTAGAGGATCTAGATATTTTTTATTAGCTTATTTGTTTTCAAAATTTGGCCCCAAGATACAGAAACAGATCGAAAAAAAATTCTCGACTTTCTTAATTTGGGTTATTGGAAGTTTTGTTGTTGTAATCGCAGGAATGTATTTATTTTATATTAAATTTCCACATTATTTCGCTGCTTGAAGAATAAAATTTATAAAAATTTTATATATATATTTGCAATCAATTTTTTCGTTATTTGCTCAACATTATTTATTGAATATATTTTAAAGTTTAAACCTTGCAGTCTATGTATTTATCAACGTTATCCTTATTATTTAATTTTATTATTTTCTGCTTTATTTTTTTTAAAAAATAATTGGAAAAACCAATTACTAATTTTAATAACTATAACATCAATTATAAGTTTTGTTCTTGCTGGATACCATGTTGGAATTGAATATGGATTAATTAACGAATTATCTAGCTGCAAAACAGAAGTTGGTAAAAATATATCTAAAGACGTTCTTCTAAAACAATTACAAAATAAATTAGCCCCATCATGCAAAGAAGTGGATTTTAAATTATTCGGTTTATCCCTAGCTTCAATTAATATGATTATGTCTTTAATTCTAACAATTTTATATTATAAAATATTCTCATGGACAAAAAAGAACAGCAAATAGCTGAAATGATTAGAGTTAATCACGCTGGTGAACGTGGTGCTATTAAAATATATGAGGGGCAATTAAAAGCTCTTCAAATTTTTAATAAAGACCCAGAATTACAAAATGCCATTAAAGATATGCGTGATCATGAATTAGAACATTTGCAATTTTTTGAAAATCAAATTATCGAAAGAAAAATTAGACCGACAGCTTTACTTCCATTGTGGGATATTCTTGGCACAGCTCTTGGCTTTGGTACGGCATTACTTGGAAAAAAAGCCACAGCTTTATGTACTTCTGCTGTTGAAGAAGTAATTGGTGGGCATTACGGAGAGCAGATAGATATTTTATCTAAAGAATATAAAGAAGAAAAAGAACTAAAAGAAAAATTTATTAAATTTAGAGAAGAAGAACTTGAGCACAAAAATACTGCTGAAGGTTTAGGTGCCAACAATGATGGTTTATATTCTATTTTAGATACTGTAATAAAAAATAGCTCTAAATTAGCTATAGCGATCTCAAAAAAATATTAGCTTTCAAGCTTAACATCCCAATACAAATAATCTAACCAGCTCTGATGTAAAAAATTTGGCGGAAAAAATTTACCATTATCATGCAATTCCTCTACTGTTGGACGACATGGCTTTGTTTTCGGAATCATTCCGCTAACATGAGGAAGTTTGCCGCCTTTTTTTACGTTACATGTACAACACGCCGATACCACATTCTCCCAACAAGTAATTCCACCTCTAGATCTTGGAATTACATGATCAAAAGTTAAATTTTTATTACTTCCACAATACTGGCAAGAAAATCTATCTCTTAAAAAAACATTAAATCTTGTAAAATTTGGAAACTCCGAAGGTTTTATATATTTCTTTAATGAAATTACGCTTGGTAATTTCATAGAAAAAGAAGGACTTCTAATTTCGCGGTCATATTCCGAAACTATTGTCACCCTATCTAAAAAAACATCTCGAACGGCATCCTGCCAGCACCATAATGATAATGGGTAATAACTTAAAGGTCTATAGTCTGCATTTAATACAAGGGCTGGACACTTATCCAAAGGTACCGAATTAGATTTTGTAATAATCATTTAATACATAATTGATATATCAATTTTATTTATAATCAAAATATTTATTTTTTATTAATGTTAATAAATTCTAGACCTAAACTTAATCCTTCGACTGGAATAGAATGACCGCAACCTTTAAAAATTTTAGTTTTTAAATTAAATTTATTTTCTAATAAAAAATTTTTTGCCTCCATCATTTCTTCTAAAGGAACAATACTATCATCATCTCCATGCATTAAAAAAACTGCAGGCTTTGATTTAATATTTTTTGCTAAATAATTAGGATCATAAATTTTTCCTGAGTAACCAACCACTCCTGCAATCTTATTGGAATTTGTTAAAGCATAATGCAATGACATCATGGTTCCTTGACTAAAACCTACTAAAAATAGCTTTGAATAATCTAAATTTAATTCTTTAAGTTTTGCATTAATAAACTGCGTTAATTTAAAGATTGAGTTTTCCAACTCTAAATTAATTTTTTGAACATCATGACTCATAAGATCAAACCATTCAAAGCCTCCTGGATTCACCGAACATATATTTGGGGCATTAGGCGAGGTAAAATAAAAATCTGGTAAAAATCTTTGCCAATAATTTCCAATATTAATTAAATCTTTTCCATCAGCTCCATATCCATGACAAAAAACTATTAA
>RGRP01000119.1 GCA_010021145.1 Candidatus Fonsibacter lacus | reverse complement strand
TCTGTTGTAATTCTTGATTCAAAGCCACGTCCACTCATTGTTAAAACAAATGAGCCTTGAATTTCATCGCAAGCTCTTACGCATCTTCCGCAATTAATACAGTGGTCTAAATTCATTCTCATATAAGAATGAGAAGTGTCTTTAGGAATACCTTTGTGTTGCTTTGGATTATTATATCGGTGATCTGAAATTCCTAAATCATTAGCAACTTTTTGAAGTTCACAATTATTGTTCACCTCGCATGTTCCACATTCCATAGGATGGTCTGTTAAAACGAGTTCAACAATATTCTTTCTAAGACTTTTTAAATTATCGTTATTTGTAAAGATATGTTGATTTTCAACTACAGGAGTATGGCAAGATGCAACTACTCTGGTTGGTCCATCTTTGACTAAAGCAACTTCAACAGAGCAAATTCTACAAGCACCATAGGGTGCTAAATTCGGATCATCACAAAGAGTTGGAACTTTATCTTCGCCTAAATAACCTTTAACAAATTTTAAAATAGACGTGTGATGAGAACCAATTTCATATGGTTTTCCATCGATATAAGCTATTTTTCGTTTTTCTGAACTCATTGGTTAAGCAGAAATATCATTTTTCATCTCGCTGGAGAAGTATTTTAAAATATTATTGATAGGAGTAGGGATCGCTCCACAAAGCGCACATAAACATCCTTTTTGCATAGTTTTTAATAGATCGTTTAATAGTTGCATGGGTATTTTAGCTGTCTTTTTCTTTACTTGATCAAACATCTCTTTTCCTCTGTATGAACCGAGTCTTCCAGGGAAACATTTGCCGCATGACTCTTCTGCTGAAAATTCAAATAAGTGATGAATATATTCCACCATTGGAAAATCTTTAGGAATGCTAACAACGCTAGCATGTCCTAACATAAAACCTTTTGCACTAAATTCTTGAAAATCTAAATTTAAATTATCAATCTCGCTTAAAGGAACAACGCCACCTAAAGGACCGCCGATTTGAAAAGCTTTGACGGGTTCTTTATATCCTCCACCAATTTCATTAAATATTTTTTTCATCGGTGTGCCCATATCAATTTCATAAACTCCAGGATTTTTAAAAAAACTATCAAGGCATACTAATTTTGTTCCAGCAGATTTTTTATTTCCAATAGCTGCAAATTTATCAGCTCCATTAATTAAAATTCCAGTAACGGCAGCTAACGTTTCAACATTGTTCACCACTGTTGGTTTTTTATATAAGCCCTCAGTAACTGGGAATGGAGGCCTAACATCTACTTCAGCTCGTCTACCTTCAATAGATGCAATTAATGCTGTTTCTTCACCGCAGATATATGCGCCTTGTCCAATACAAATATAAATATCAAAAGAAAAACCTGTTCCTAAAATATTTTCTCCAAGTAAACCTGCCCTTTTTAATTCATTGATGGATCCGTTAATTGCTTCGATTGATTTTGGATACTCACCTCTAATATATAAAACACCTTCATCACTTCCAATGACATAGCCACAAATTATCATGGCAAACAAAACTTTAAGTGGCTGATCTTCTAATAAATATCTATCGGAGAATGCGCCTGAGTCCCCTTCATCAGCATTACAAATAACATATTTTTTCTTAACTTTTTCTCTACTACAAAAGTCCCATTTCATTCCAGTTGGAAAACCTGCGCCACCCCTGCCAGTAAGATTTGAGTCTAGTATGGATTTAATAATTTCTTTTTTATCTTTTTTAAGAAATTTAGATAATTGGTCTTTAACTTGGCTAATAGATGATAATTTATCATCCATTAAAAAGCTTGTAGTTGCGTAACTTTTTGAAAAAAATTTATCTTGTTTAATTTTTTCACCTTTTAAAATTTGATCAATTTTATCAATGTCTTTTCCAGCATAATTTTCTCCGTTGTAATGAAACGCATTATTTTCATAGCAATAACCTAAGCAAAACATTGATCCTACTTTGTCCTGCCCCAGTTTTGCTTTTAAAGTCTCTTTTAATTTATCTTGTGTACCAGCGCACATACATGCACTACCATTGCAAACAAAGGCTTTCTTTTCGCGATGAGCGGGTCTTAAAAATTCATAAAAGCTTTCTGCCCCATAAACAGTTGAAACACCCAGATTATATTCATTTGCTATCTCTTTATTATCTTTTGGATGGTTCTTTAAAACGTTTTCTGAAATTTTTTGAAATAGATTATGCTTCAAACCTACTTTGCCAGATAGATTACTAATATTTTTTGACATTTTGTTTAAATAATTAATCTTTTATAATTACTTTTTGATTATTGGTATACACATTAAAACTGTCATTTTTCACAAAACCTATCAAGGTTAGTCCAAATTTGTTGGCTAAATCAATAGCGAGACTTGTTGGCGCACCCACTCCAATCATTATTCCAATATTTGTCATTAAAACTTTTTGTACAAGCTCAAAATTTAAACGTCCCGAACAAGCAATAAATTGTATCTTAGGATCAAGAAGTTTTTTATTTAAAATATTCCCTACTAATTTATCTAAAGCATTATGCCGACCTACATCCTCATTAATTGCAATTAATTCTCCATTGCTTAAAAATAATCCACTTGCGTGAATGCCGCCTGTTTTAGAAAATTCTGATTGATTATTTCTTAAAATTTCTGGAGATTTAAGAATAACTTCTTTAGTTAACTTTGGCTCTGTTAACGAAATTTTATCTTTTTTAATTATTTCTTTAGCCCTATTAGAATCCTTATAATATTCGGCTTCATATTTTTCTAATATTTTTAATCCTAAAAAAATTGTTAACGCACCAGCCACTTCTGCAAGTGCTTCAGCATTATATTCATTAACACC
>RGRP01000118.1 GCA_010021145.1 Candidatus Fonsibacter lacus | reverse complement strand
TTAAAGCAATTTTCAACTATCAATCTCAAAATATTTTACCCACAAATAATTTAATTTCTATCATTTTTGAGCCCTTTTTAAATCAGTTTAAAAGAGACGAAGAAAAATATCAAAATGTTGTTGAGAGGAATAAAATCAACATTGCAAAAAGGTGGAATAAACCTAATACCAAAAATACCACTGGTAAAATTGGTATACCAAAAGATACCAAAAATACCGATAGTGATAGTAAGAATAAGAGTGATAGTGATAGTAAGAGTGATAGTAAGAATGATTTACCAATCTTTATAAATAAAGATTTATTTAATTCTTTTGTTGAGATGCGAGTAAAGATAAAAAAACCACTTACAGAAAAAGCAAAAGAATTATTGCTAAAAGATTTAACAAAGTTTGAAAATTTAAAAATTGGTAATGCTAACATAGCGCTTGAAAATTCTATTAAGAATAGCTGGCAGGGAGTTTTTGAACCAAAACAAAATAACTTTACAAACAATGATACACCTAGTTTTTTAAGTTCATTTCAACACTTGAGGAATAAATAATATGGAACAAGAAAATTTTAATCAAGAGCTAGAAGAAGCTATAATTGGCAATATTCTAGCAAATAACTTTAATTTGTTAAAATCACCAAATTTAGAAGCTAAGCATTTTTATTTTAATGATTACAAATTAATATTTGAAGAAATCATTAAAAGAATTGGTGCGGGTGAAGTTGTTGATTTTAGAATTATTACAACATTTCTAAAAAACAATAGCATTAAAACAAGCATTGTTAAAGATTTAATGAATGCTACCGCTGGAATTTGTGATATGGAGTCTTATTCAAACGAAATAATAAGATTGTGGCAAATAAGAGAGCTAAAGAATATTTTAAATGTTATCATAAACGAAAAAATAAGCGATTTTGACGCTATTAAAACAAAATTAGAGGGAGAGATAGCTGATATATCAATAAACATGTCTAAACAGCCTAAAAAGATTGATAAAATTATTGATGATGTTTTATCAGTTCACCAAAAAGAATTGGTATTCACTGGCTTTGAAAAATTAGATATTCTTACTGGTGGCTTTGAATTAGGAAATTTAGTAATAGTCGGGGGAAGACCTTCAAGCGGTAAAACTACATTTTGTCTTAACTTTGCTAAAAATGTTTCTCTAAATCATGGTGTTATGTTTTTTTCAATGGAAGTTTCCGACAAAAGCTTAGCGAGAAAGTTTTTAAATGAAACAACTGGTGTAAGTGCCTATCGATTAAAAATTGGGGTAATATCCGAAGGCGACTCAATGGCTTTAGAAAATAACCGCCACACTTGGAAAAATTATAATTTAATAATCGACCAAGAAAACGGTTTAACTATTTTGGCTATTAGAAGCAAGATTAAACGAGCAATGCTTAAATCTGATATTAAGATGGTTTGTATTGACTATTTACAACTTATCGCAAGCTCAAGTAAAGAATTTTCTAGAGAGCAACAAATATCAAGAATTGCGGAAGGCTTAAAGAAGATAGCAAAAGATTTTAATATTGTTGTTGTTGCATTATCGCAACTATCACGGGCTGGAGACGCAAGAGAAAATAAAAGACCAATCCTAAGCGATTTAAGAGACTCGGGAGCTATAGAACAAAATGCCGATATAGTTATGTTTACACACAGGGACGAGTATTTTTTAGAGCGTGAAAAAGTTCCTGAACACTCAAAGCATTATGCGGAATGGCTTGAATGTTATAACAATGCAAAAGGCTTAGCTGATATAATTGTTTCTAAAAATCGTGAAGGCGAATGCGGTGATATTAAATTTAGATTTAATGGTAAACAAAGTCAATTTTCGGAGGTAAAATGATTCATATTAAAAACATACTCAATAAAACTATTAATGAAAGTAAAGCAAAATTCTATCATCACAATCGAGATATTTTTATTAAATATTTTGAGAGTATTCAACAATATCAGAATTTAATTGAAGCTGGCAATTTCAAGAAAATGAATGATATTATCAAAGAAAAAACCGATTTTACTTTTGATAAAGTGGAAGAGGTTGTTAACAACTTAAATAAATAAACTATGGAAAAAAATATAGAACAAGATTCAATAAAAATAATTCAAAATGGGATTATGGAATGGCAACCGATCGAAACAATTCCCGAAGGTTACCTTGTTTTTGTTTGGCTAACTCTGAAAAATGATAAATTGTTGGACGAGCGAGGATACTTTTATAGTAGATTCGTTAAATCATGTAAAGACAAAAATTTTTGTTTTGGTTGGAGTACACTTTATTTAGATAATGTTGAAAAATCTTTATTTGAAAAAGGAGAGTTATATCTTTTATGTAGTGGTGGAATTGTCTATTTAAATGATGATTATATTTCAGTTGGTAAAGAAAAAAACGAATCACTCGCAGATACCGCTGCACGCTTATTAATAAAGCTTTATAATGCTGGTTTTGTTAAATTTAAGGAGGAGTAAGTGGGTAAAGAAGTGAAGTTATTAGAAAAAGATTATTTGATAAGACAACTCAAAGGAATGATTCTTATCTTAGAAGGAGATCCGATGGAGGGGAGGTATAACTCAGATTATATTGATTGCAAATTTGAAAGAATTTTGTCAGGGCAAGGAATAAGATTTCATGCTTTGATTGAGGAACAACTAAACAACAAGGAGGAGTAAATAAATATGAAAAGCAAGCTAAAAAGATTTACGAGGTATTTTATGGATAAAATTTTAACTCAATGCGAAAAATGCAATGGTAAAGGCGAAATCACCAAAACTAATAAACAGAATTATGGAATTTGGGGAATGGGATTTGCTAATTTAGTTGATTATCTAGCATCTGTGAGTTGGAAAGAAACT
>RGRP01000117.1 GCA_010021145.1 Candidatus Fonsibacter lacus | reverse complement strand
TCATTAGAACAAGTAGAGGAATATAAAAAGTTTTTAAAAAAAAATGTTTCTAATGCTTTTGCGTTAGACTAGCAGATTGTTGTTCGTATAGTTCTTTAAATTTAATTTCTTTTTTAAATTTAAATTCTTTAAAGCCTGATTTTTGAAATAATTCTGTAATAAGATCTGTTAATTTTTTAGCATATAAATCAGGTATTTCAGCAAGAATAATTCTTTTAACCTCTTCTGCTTTTAATTCTGTGTCAGTAATTTTAAATATGACAGCAAGACATGCTTCAGCATGAATTCTATTTTGTACTTCTTTTGGCGCTTCAAAAATAAGCTTACAATTAAGTTCTAGCATTCCATTTTTTAATGGTTTGTTAGAAATATCAACTTTTGTCTCATATTTACCAAGATTTTGTGCAGCATCCACAAAACAATCTGGAGATGGAATTTCAAAAGATAAATCTTTCACGTAGTTTGCAATGATTTGGTATTTAGAATTTTCTTTATTCTTTTCTTCCATTTTAAAAATATGATTTTTGTATTATTTAAATATATTTTTTTATATTAAATATCATTTAATTCGATCTAAATTTAGATGTATTAATTTTTAAGTATTTAATCTAAAATAACCTTAAATGAATGATAATTTTGGCTATATAGATATTGTCCTTCTTGCCATAGTGGCGGGAATCATTATTCTAAGACTTAGAAATGTTCTTGGTAAAGGAGCTGAAGATAGTGCTGTTAGAGCAAAAAAATCAATTGTAGTTGATGCTCAATTTGAGGATGTTAATCCATCTAAAGTTGAAGAAAATATTAATTTAAAAGAATTTAAAGAAGAGACTTTTTTAAAAGGCGCCCAAGCAGCCTATGAGATGATCGTTAATGCGTTTGCAGCTGCAGATAAAAAGACTTTAAAAGATTTAACTTCACCAGAAGTTTATAAGAGCTTTGTTGATGTTCTTGATGAAAGAAAGAATAAAAAATATGTAAATCAATTTACTTTTATAGGAATTAAAAAAGCAAAAATAGAAAATGTAGATAAAAAAGATAGTTTTTATACTGTCAAAACTAGATTTGTGAGTGAGATTATATCTTGTGTTAAAGACGCTAATAATAATGTTATCGAAGGCAGTCCTGAAGAAATTCAAACAGTTAATGATGTTTGGAGCTTTTCTAGAGATCTAAATTCTGATGACCCTACATGGCATTTAACTGAAATTGCACAGGATGTGCATGCCAAAGAATAATAAAAATTCTATAAATTTAGAAGATATAAAGGCTTGGGAAGATTTTAAAAATCAAAAATTTTTAGATGGTGATAAAGGTGAAATTTTTAAAAAATCTGTAAATCAAAATAAAAAACAAGATCATATTGATTTTAAAATAGATTTACATGGTTATTCATTGCAGGAATCTTTTAAGAAGATAAAGGAAGTTATTGAAAGTTGTTATCAAAAAGATTTTAGAAATATTTTAATTATTACCGGCAAGGGTCTAAGATCTAAGGTTAAAGAAAATCCTTATTTGTCCGAAGATTTAAGTTTACTAAAATATGCAGTTCCAAATTTTATCAAAGATAATTTCTCGGATATTATTAATTCTATGGAGGAGCCAGAACAAAATTTAGGTGGATCTGGAGCTTTTTTATTAAGATTAAAAAAAAGATAATAGAATAGTATTTATTTAACTATCAAAGCTAATTTATTGATAAGGTTGGTATTTCTATATATAGATTATTAATTCATATGAGGATCGCAAAAGTTAATAGAAAAACTAAAGAGACATCTATAGAGGCAGAAGTAAATTTAGATGGAAAAGGTGTTTATAAAATAGATACAGGAATTGGTTTTTTAAATCACATGCTTGAACAACTATCAAAACACTCTTTGGTAGACATAAACTTAAAAGCAAAAGGTGATTTACATATTGATCTTCATCACACAACAGAAGACTCAGGAATTGTTATTGGAGAAGCTATTGCTAAAGCCTTAGGAGATAAGAAAGGTATAAAAAGATATGCCCATGCTTATATTCCAATGGATGAAACATTAAGCAGAGTTTCCCTTGATATATCAAACAGACCTTATTTAGTTTGGAATGTAAAATTAAAAGTAGAAAAACTAGGTGAAATGGATACTGAACTATTTAAAGAATGGTTTCAGGCCTTTTCACAAAGCGCTGGCATTACTTTGCATATAGAAAATATTTATGGTGACAATAGTCATCATATAATTGAGTCTTGTTTTAAGGGATTAGCAAGGGCTTTACGTCTTGCATTAGAAAAAGATGCAAGGGCCGCAGATTCTTTGCCTTCCACTAAAGGAATACTTTAAAGATTTTTTAAATGTATGTATCAATTGTTGATTATGGAACTGGCAATCTTAATTCCGTTTCAAAAGCTCTAGAAGCTGCAGCTACAAAAATTAACAAAAAAATAAATATAAGAATATCTAATAAGCCTAAAGATATTTTAGATTCAGATAAAATTATATTACCTGGCCAGGGTTCTTATAGACAGTGTGCATTAGGAGTAAAAAATATATCTGGATTATGGGATTCTCTTAATGAATTTGTTTTAATTAAAAAAAAGCCAATCTTTGGAATTTGTGTTGGGATGCAGCTTTTTTCAGATCAAGGATTTGAAGAAGAAGTTACCAAAGGATTTGGTTGGATTAGTGGTTCTGTAAAAAAGATAAAACTTAATAACAAAGATTTAAAATTACCACATATGGGTTGGAATGAAGTTAACATTGTTAAAAAAAATGATTTATTTTTAAATATTGAGAATTTGTCTCATTTTTATTTTGTGCACAGTTATGCATTTGAAGCGGAAAATATTAATGATGTTGTTTGCACAA
>RGRP01000116.1 GCA_010021145.1 Candidatus Fonsibacter lacus | reverse complement strand
AGTGAAGTTGCACTTTTTGGGGTTATTGATATACTCATAAATTCTGTTCCTTCACCAATTTGCGGTATTGTATCATCAAAAGGTATATCACTAGCTGCTGCGGCAACTGCACCAGTTGTGGCTGTAACTATTTGTAAAATTTCTAAAGTTTTAGTATTGTTAGCAATAACAATCCAATTAGCTAAATTTGAATCATATCTTAAAATTAAAACTTGAGACGTCGAATTTAACGTAATTGTTGCCCCAGTTTCAATTTTTATATTACCAACTGCATTTCTAACATTTATTATTCTAGCTGCATTTTGTAAACGTAAAAAAATAATTTGTCCATCTTGACCACTATTTATGGTATCTAAATCATCACTAGCTGTTGATCCTTCGGTGTCTATAATATATGAACCTGAATTATTAGTTAATGTGACAACCCCCGCTGATATTGTCAAAGCTGTAGAAGTTCCTGATAAAATTGGAAGTGAATTTGGATTTAAAACAACTACATCAACGCCATCATAAGTGCAAAAATATCTTTGATTTGCTTTTAAATCGCCAGCTTTTAAATTGACTTTTGTTCCTTGTTGTGTGTATTTTTTAAAATTTTGAGCAGTTAAACTATCTACTGATAAAGTTGGATTATTTCCACAATCTGTGTGAATTTGTATAACAAATGTTTGTGCGTTATTATATGAAATAACTGTAGGATTTGCTAATAATGTATAAGCTGTTGAAGTTCCTGTTGTTAATCCCCAATATGAAGTTGGTCGAACATCAAAATCATTTAAAGATGCAATTTCAGCTGTTGCACCTACGGGATCACAAGTTTCTATTGTATTATCTAAAGAATCTTTAACAATCAATTTTAATTGTGATAAATCAGAATACCATATTTCTGGCAATCTTCCATTTGAATCAGATATAACTGGATTAGTATTTGCTACAGTTAAATTAATATTTTGATATGTTGTTACTGGCGTTGTTGTTCCAGTTAAATAGAAATAATATTTATATCCTACTCCAACAGCTCCTGCATTGGTAAATATTCTAGTTATTGGTTCATAAAATCTTTGTGCCATTATTCTAAATTTTCCTCGTTTTTAGGTTGTTCTGATACCATAGTTCTTGCTATTTGTGGTGATAATGTTTTTATAAAATTTCTTTTTTCTAAAAAATCTTGTATAAATTTTTGTATCAACCCCTTTTCTGTTTTGGTTTGGGCTTTTTTATAAACATTGTTTAATAAATTAACTGATTTTTCTGGATCAATTATAATATTTGCAAGTTCTTTAGCAGTTTGTTCATTTAAACCATAATACCTTTTTTGTATAGCATTTTTAGTCATTAATAATATGTCTGAAACACCAAAAGTTTTTGCATTAATTGCACCTTTAGCAATTTTGTCTAGTAATTGATTTTGTTCTTCTAAATTGAAATCAGTTCTTGAACCTCCTAAAACTCTTTGTTTAGTGTCAAAAACTCTTATTTCATCGTTAAGTCTTTTGGTAAAGTCGGTAAATTGTTTTGGGTTATCAAATAAAGCTTGTATTTTTCTTCTTTCTAATTGATTGCCAAAAATAGTTTTAGCAGGGTTTCTATCGCTTGATTTTGCGACCTTATCCATTAAATAATCTTTTACCCCTATTTTATAGGCTTCTTTTTCTCCATCACTTAATTTGCTAAAAGCCCTTTTCACTTCTTCACCATTTCGGTATTGATTAAATTTTAAACCTTCTTCTTGTGCGTTTTTTAAAGCCGTTTCTCCAGCATATATTTTATTTGCTTCTTTATACGATGGACTTGCTTTTTCTAAAATATCTAAAACTTGTCTTTTTACTCCATATAATGCTTTTGATGTTGTAAAGTCTTGATTTTTTACTGCTAAATTTATGTCTCTATCTATCATTTCTTTAGCACCTTTTAAAACAACAAAACTATTATTAGAAAGTCTTGGGTCAACAAAAAGTGGCTCATTTTTTGCCATATTAACATACTTTGTAATATTAGGATTGTCGTATAATATTTTTGGAGGTGCATTTTCTTTAACAATTTTTGTTAAAGGAACTCCAGTTGCTGGGTCTGTTAAAGCTTCTCCATTAGCGCCTATTATAGGTTTAGAAACAAATATTTTTTTAGGCTTTAATATTTTGTCTAAATATTTTTGCCCTTCAATTTCCGCTTGTTGATAAAGTGGAGCGGATATTTCTTTTCTTCTAACTATTGTATTGTCAAGAGTATCAAAATAATTTTCCGCACTTAAATTATTATTTATTATATCACCAACTCTTCTTGCTGAGCTTGCAGTTTTATTATTAATATAATTAGAAATAATTTTGTTGCTTCCTTGTGTTTTACCTAATATTCTTGTTAAACCTAAAATTGCTTCGTTACCTTGTTCAGGTAATGTAGTTATTCTTCCTTCTTGAATTTTGCCACCTAATTTTGTTGCTTCTTGTAATGCCTCTTCTGGCTTTAGAACTTTTGACATAATTGTTTCTGGCGTGGTTTTTTTAAATCTTTCTGCAGAACTTTTAATAAATGGTAATGATTTATCTATAGCTTGATTGATAATAGGTGTAGCTTTTTGGACTCCTCCACCTATCACACCACCAACAACTACACCTTCCGCAACATCTTTTAAAGTTTGTGGAATATTAGTAATATCTTCAGTTTCACCTAAGGCGGTTGCTCCACCTATCACACCACTACTTTTTACAGCAGTTCCAAAACCTTGACCAGTTAAACCAAGAGCTTTAAGACCTTTTCCAGCTACCCCAACATCAGAAAACACTTGCCCAGCAAAAGAAGTTAAAGGGCGGTCTTGTCTTGCTTTTTCCAACTTAGCTCTTTCAGAAGTTCT
>RGRP01000115.1 GCA_010021145.1 Candidatus Fonsibacter lacus | reverse complement strand
AATAAGGTGAAAATAAATTGTCTTGAGGGTTATTTAAGACAGATTATTGGTTGGCGTGAATTTATGCGAGGAATTTACCAAAATTATGAAAGTAAAATGGCAACGACGAATTTTTTTAAACATCATAAAAAACTTAAAAATAGTTGGTACGATGGAACAACCGGCATTGACCCTTTAGATCACACGATTAAAAATTGCATTAAGTATGGTTGGACTCATCACATCGAACGTTTGATGGTGGTTGCAAATATTATGAATTTATCAAATATTGAGCCAAAATTAGTTTATCGTTGGTTCATGGAAATGTACGTGGACTCCTCAGATTGGGTGATGGCTCCTAATGTTTACGGTATGGGATTGTTTAGCGATGGAGGGATTTTTGCAACCAAACCCTATATTTGCGCCTCGAGTTATTTATTAAAAATGAGTGATTTTAAACGAGGCGATTGGTGTGATGTGATGGATGGTCTTTATTGGAGATTTATTGAAAAAAATAAAAATTTCTTTTCTAAAAATTATCGTCTTTCAATGATGGTTAAAATTTTAGAAAAAATGGATAGAGAAAAAAAACAAAGAATTTATTTAGCCGCAGAAAATTTTATTAAAAATAATACTACTTCTTAATATTTATTATTCGTGTTCGCCGCCCGGATCATCGTGGGGTAATTTTGTTTGCTTACCATTAATCCATAAATTTTGTCTTGAACGAGTAGGGGTATGGTAATTAGGATCGGTTCTAAATCTGCGGATATCTTGAAATTGTTTAAACGTATAGTAGGCAACGAAAATTATAAGTAGATGACCTAAAAATACACCAAGCCAGCCATAGACAAACATGGGCACTGTAAATACCCAAATACTAAATGCCGTTGACCAAAGTGCGCTTAAAACAATTAATATTTGTAAACGGACAGTTTTAGGCAAAGATCTAAGATCATTTTTAGTATCATCAAACAAAACAGTGGCGGTTTGATGCATCCAATTAGTAAAATCTTTAAACATATTACATTTGTATATACACTGATTTCATGGAAGGAAAAATTATTATCGTAGGTGCCACGGGTTATACAGGCTCTGCATTAGCAAAATTGTTAAAGGAAGAAAATATCGACTGTCATTTAATAGGCAGAAATGAAACTGAGCTTGAAAAATTAGCAAGTGAAACAGGACAATCTTTTTCAGTTTGTAACAATGTGAGTGATGAGGAAAGTGTTAATGAAAGCTTAAGTTCAATTGCAAATGATAAAATTTTAGGCTTTGCTTATTGTGTTGGCTCTATTGTTCTTAAATCTTTTCAAACTACAAAAACTGATGATTTTATAAATACTTTTAACTTAAATGTAACAGGCGCTATTCATTTTATAAAAAAATTGCAAAAACAACTTGCGGATAATAATGGATCCATTGTTTTATTTTCAACGGTTGCAGTGGATCGAGGATTCAATATGCACTCGGTCATTTCAACTGCAAAAGGAGCCATCCAAGGATTAACCACATCTTTAGCTGCAGAATTTGCACCAAAGATAAGAGTGAATTGTATTGCACCCAGCATCACTCAATCAAAAATGGCAAAACCAATCTTAGATAACGCTCGAATTGCTGAACAAATTCCTCTGAAACACGCAATGAAGAGAGTAGGCAAACCTGAGGATTTGGCAGAAACTGCAAAATTTTTATTATTACCTAATAGTAGTTGGATTACCGGACAAGTGATCCATGTGGATGGTGGAAAAATTAATTTAGAAACCTAAATGACTTTATTATTGGTATTTATTATTAATACCGCACTTGTACTTGCGGTCATTGTAATTCATTACGAGGCCCTTTATCAAATTTCAAAAAAACTTCCTTCAATTAAAAGGATTTCTCCAAGTTATAAAGTTTTGATTTGTGTTTTTACAATTTTTTTAGCTCACGTTGTTGAAATCTGGTTATTTGGTTTAGGTTATTATTTTTCTTCACAATTAGATGGAATTGGAAATTTATTTGGCAAAACTGCAAATCATGGAGTTATTTTAGATTACGTTTATTTATCTTTTGTAACCTACACGACGCTTGGTTATGGCGATTTAGTTGCAAGCGGATATCTTCGTTATTTAACAGGCGTTGAAGCTTTGGTTGGACTTATCTTAATTACTTGGTCTGCGTCTTTTCTATTTATGGAAATGGGAAAATATTGGAGAGTTAAAAAAAAATAATGAGATTAATAATCTTATTATTCCTCATTGCTCCAACAACTCTTTTTGCCTTTGAAAATCCAAAGGTTAAAATAAATAATTTTTATATCCAAAAATATGAAGTCACTATTGCTGAGTATTTAAACTTTGCAAATAAAACAAATTTTAAAACGGAAGCTGAAAAGCAAGGCTTTGGTTATGAGTATGGTATTGGTTGGGAGAAGAGAAAGAATTGGAATTACAAAACCCCTTATGGAAAAAATCCTGAAAGTCTAACAGAGCCTGCTGTTCATATTAGTTATTTTGAAGCTGAACAATATTGTAAGTTTATTAATGGTAGACTGCCAAGTTTTGAAGAATGGTCAACGGCTGCCTGCCGTTAAAGCAGAATTATCTTTTCTATCCTTTGTCCACTCCCAAACATTACCACCCATTGCAACTAAACCATTAATACCTTCTGGCAGTTTTAAAACATCATAATGTTTTCTGTAGGAGAGTAGATCGGTTGAATTCATTTTTTCAGCTTTATCACCACTTGGATAAAGATAGGTTTTATTTTTCTCAAATACTTTTGAATCTAAAACTTGCGTATAGGCAGCCGTTGACCATTCTTCAAAACTTGGCAGTCTACCATTAATAAACTTACAATATTGTTCAGCTTCAAAATAACTAATATGAACAGCAGG
>RGRP01000114.1 GCA_010021145.1 Candidatus Fonsibacter lacus | reverse complement strand
TAGCATTATAAATTAATAATTAACTTATCCTTATTTTAAAAACGTTTTAATGTCGCAAAAAAAAATCAGAAAAATTCGCTCTACTATTGATACTATTGATAAGCAAATTATCAAACTACTCGGCCTAAGAAAGAAACAGGTCCTTAAAATTGCAAAATATAAAAATAAAAGAACAATCGTTGATAAAAAAAGAATTAATCAAATAATGAAAAGGATTAAAGCGGAAGCTAAAAAAAATAAAATTGATTTTATACTGGTTAAAAACTTCTGGAATAAATTAATTCAATATTCAATAAAACTAGAAAAAAAAATAGTTAAATAACTATTATTTGCTGTGAGGAGGAAGTTTCTTTTCTACAAACCACTCATGTTTACGTGTTGAAGGATTGTATTTTTTTACTCGAAGTTTAATTTTAGCTTTTTCCCCTGCCGATGGTTTTTTAACATAATAGTTAAAAGCGCTATCTGGTTTTAACTCTGGTACTAATCTAACTTTTACTGATGTTTTTTTTGCCATTTTAAGAGAGGTTTTTTATTTCACTAATAATTTTTTTAATTCTAATTAACTTTTCTTTTTTGTTTAATAAATCGTTAGTGCTTATATCTTTTCTCGCAAAATCGTCAACTTCAATATCGTTAATATTATTTTCTATTATTTTTTTTGCACCTTTTATAGTGAGACCTTTATCTTTAAGAAGATATTGAATTTTTTTTAAAAGCTGAACATTCTCAGGAGTATAATATCTTCTTCCTTTTGCTCTTAATTTTGGCTTTAATTGTGGAAACTCTTTTTCCCAAAATCTTAAAATATAAGTTTTTGCTTTACCCGTTTCTAATTCAATAAGATTTAATTCTTTGGCTACTTCCCCTATTGTTTTTAAAGCCTCAGCTGACTTCTCCGACATTTATGTTTTTATTAATTTTGCTTTTTAAAATTTTAGAAGGCTTAAAAGTAACAACGGTTCTACTAGAAATAATCTTTTGCTCTTTTGTCTTTGGATTTCTGCCTATTCTTTCATTTTTATGACGAATATTAAATGAACCAAAATTAGCTATCTTCACTTTATTTTTTTTCTCAAGTTGTAAGGTAATAAACTCAAAAATATCGTCAATAAAATTTGAAGCCTCAACTTTAGAAATTCCTAGTTCTTTATAAACTAGATCGGACAAATATTGTCTTGTGATAGTGGTTGTCACAAATATTTATTTATAAATTTTTTTGTATTTGTTCCTGCAAATTACCATTTAAAATATCATAGCACAATTTAATAGAATGATAAAAACCAACATAATCTGTGCCTCCATGACTTTTTACAACCGGTGATGTAAGTCCTAAAAATATTCCACCATTATACTTTCTTGGATCTAAATCATCTTTAATGCTGTTAAAAATTTTAAAGGATAATAGGTAAATAAATTTTGAATACCAAGATTTTAAAAACTTTTCTTTAACTAAGGCTGCAATATATTTTGCAGTTCCCTCTGCTGTCTTTAAAGCGATGTTTCCTGAAAAACCGTCGGTGACGATTACATCCGCATTACCATCCTTGATATGATTTCCCTCAATGAAACCGTTAAATAAAAAACTATCACTATTAATCTGTCTAAGTTCTTGCAAACTTTTCTTTAATAAATCACTCCCTTTGCTGTCTTCACTGCCAATATTTAATAGGGCAACGGTTGGTTTTTCTTTTTTAAAAACAGCTCTATACAAAGCTGCACCTAATTTAGAAAAATCTACTAAATTTTTTATACTACAATCAATATTCGCTCCTAAATCTAAAACTACACTCAATCCTTTATGAGATGGCCACATCGATGCTAATGCAGGCTTATCAATGCCTTTCATAGTTTCTAGAATTAATCTCGACATTACAAGTAAGGCCGCTGTATTTCCTGCTGATATAGCAATATCTGCATTTTTATTTTTTAATGCAGTTAAAGCTAACCACATGCTAGAGTTTTTTCCATTTTTAACAGCTTCTAAGGGAGATTCATTATCTAGTACTTTTTCATTGGTATGAACAATAGTGCTCGAAGGTCCAACTAAAGGATATTTCTCTAAAATAGGATTTATTAAATCTCTATTACCAAAAATTAAGAATTTTAAGTTCTGATTATTTTGTAAGAATAAATCTAAACCTCTAATAACTTTTAAAGGAGATTCATCACCACCCATTGCATCAACTGCAACTGTAAATTTCATTTAAATAAATTAATAATTAATTAAATTAAGCTTTCGGCTTAAAGATTTGTTTTCCATTATACATTCCGGTCTTTTCATCTACGTGATGCGGAAGTCTATATTCACCACTTTTTTTATCTTCTATAACATTTGCAAAAGTTACAGCGTGATGGGATCTTCTTAGATTTCGTCTCGCTTTCGATGTTTTGCGCTTAGGTACTGCCATTTGAATAATATAATAGTTAAAAATTAGGACACTCAATATCATTTAAACCTAATAAATCAACCTAGTTAATAATCGTTGATTAGATAGCAAAATTTTATAATTATATGATAGTGTTTTTTAGCAAATGAGATTTTATTTCTACAAATATATCCTGATATTTTTTTTTATATTTAGCTGCACTACAATCGATGAATTGCATGGGATTGATAATCTAAAAATTAAAGCAGAATCTCTTCAAGAAAATATCACTAATACGAACGATGTATTGAATCTAATTGGACCTCCTCAAAACATAGGGATCGCAAACAATAATATTTGGTTTTATCATGAGGTCCACCAAACTAGAAATAAGTACGGTACAAAAGTAATTACCGACAATAACACCCTAAGATTAGAGTTTGATGATTTAGGTATACTAAAAAAAATTAATTTCTTAGATAAAAATACATTAAGCAAAAACCCCTTTGATGAATCTTCAACCATCAGTCTTGGTAAAGA